>JAISMH010000157.1 GCA_031276855.1 Synergistaceae bacterium | reverse complement strand
TTGAGGACTGAGGCTTTAACCCCGTCAAGCATGATGGCCCCCGCGAGAGCGCCGTAAATTTTCCGCTTGTCGCCTTTTTTGTCCTTGTTGAGGCGAAGTATCTCCAACCGCCGCACGTGATCTTCCACGTCACGTTCGGAGGGCCTCGACTTCACCTCCACACCGATGATGGACTCCCCGTTTTCCAGGAGAATATCGAACTCCGCTATTTTTTGTCCGCTGCCCTCGTCCTTGATAATTCGGCGCAGCCCGGAAATATCATCGAAGTGGAAGCCGAGGGCGTTGAACTTCTGTATGATGTTGGGCGCCACCAGATGTTCGGCCAGTTCCCCGAAACGATGACCCAACTTCCCGAACCGCTCGTCAGTCGCTTTCATCTGCCGGGCAGTCTCTTTCATCTGCCGATCCGTTTCTTTCATCTGCCGGTCAGTCTCTTTTATCTGCTGGTCAGTTTCTTTTATCTGCCAGGCGACCTCCTGTATCTTCCGGTCGGTTTCTTCGCTCAATTTCTGCATACGCCGATCCGATTCCTGGAACATCGCCCAGACTTTTTCAAAGGTCAAGCCCATCTCCGGTTCTCGTGCCGCCGTTCCCATTTCGTTCACCTCCCGCCGCGAAAAACTTTTACCGTCTTTATTCTATCACTGTGCCGGGACGAGCGGCAATGGCCCGCAAACACCGCGACCTCCTTTTGTCTGTTTTCAGCCGTTCTGACCTCAGCTTTTTATCTTGATTCGCTATACTGGGCGGCAGGGGACGGCGCGCAAACGGCGGCTTCAAGCGTGACTTCAAGATGCGATACAATACAATACCGGCGGAGCTGAGTTTCGGCTTGGAGGTTTGTTTTGCGACTTGGGGGTTTGTTTTGATGGAAAAAGAATTTCGGACAACGCTTTCGGAACTGGGGAAGATGCTGAACCTCGAGGTGATCGGCGACGGTTCCCGCGCCGTGACCGGCGTGGCGCCCCCCGAAGAAGCCGCGAAGGACTCCCTTTGCGTCGTGTGGGAGCCTAAAAACCTGGCGGCGCTGGACGAAGACGTTCCGCTCCTGGGGAAGCCGGAGTTTTTTTCGGGCAAACGCCTCGGACTGGCCGCGCGGAATCCGCGGGAGACTCTGCCCGCCCTGCTGACGCTCTTCGCCCCTCCCCCGCCGCCGTTGAAGGGCGCGCATCCCGCCGCCGTCGTCTCCCCGGACGCGGCGGTTTCCGGGGACGCCTGGATCGGACCGTTTTGCGTGGTGGAGGCCGGCGCGGTCGTCGAAGCGGGGGCACAGCTCACGGCGGGCGTCTACGTGGGGCCCGGCGCCGTCGTCGGCGCGGACTCCGTCCTCGAACCCCAAACGGTTCTGATGCGCGGAACGCGCGTCGGCAGAGCCTGCATTCTGCACGCGGGCTGCGTGCTGGGGTGCGACGGGTTCGGCTTCCTGCCGGGGGCCTCCGGTATCGTCAAAATCCCCCAGATCGGGAAAACCGTCGTGGGCGACAACGTGGAAATCGGCGCCGGCACTACCATAGATCGGGGGACTATCGGGGATACTGTTATAGGCGACGGGACCAAGATCGACAATCACGTCCAGATCGGGCACAACGTCAAAATCGGCAGAAACTGCATCGTCTGCTCCATGAGCGGAGTCGCCGGCAGTTCCGTCGTCGAGGACGGCGTGACGATCTCCGCCCAGGTGGGCGTGACCGACCATGTCCGCGTCGGAAAGGGCGCGATCCTGGGCGGCCGGGCGGGCGTGACGAACGACATTCCGCCGGGGGCCGTCGTTTCGGGCTTCCCCGCGCGGCCTCACGGCGAGGCGAAGCGGGCCCAGATTCTCGCGGTGCGCCTGCCCGAGCTTTACGAGCGCGTCAAGCGCCTGGAACGCCACGCGAAGCCGGACGGCGGGGAAAAAGATAAAAATGAAGATGCGGAAGGACAGAAGGAACGGTAAAGAATGAAAAGCAGCCCATCGGAGCAGAAATATTTGAGACAGAGCTATTTGAGGCAGAGATATTTGCAGCAGCCTGTTTTCCGACGCGGAAAGGGCCTGCATTCCGGGCTGGAGTACGGACTTTCGATCGAACCGTCCGACGGCCCCCTTTCTCTCTGCCTGGAGGGCGGCGAGGCCCTGCCTCTGTCCCGTTTCTCTCTGGAGGGAGGCGGGCGCGGCTCCGACCTGATCTTCCCCGACGAAAGCCCGTTCGCCCGAAAGCGGGTGCGCACCTGTGAACACGTCCTGTCGGCCCTGGCCGGCATGGGCGTTTGGCGGGCAAAGCTCACGGTATCCGGGACGGAGGCGGGCTCCCCCGGATTTCTGGAGATGCCGGGGCTCGACGGCTGCGCCGAGGGGCTGGCGCGGGAGATTCTGGAGAAGTCCGCACCCGTCGGGGACGCGTCCGTCCGAGGCTCGCCCGTCCGGGAGAAAGCCGAACTCGCCCCTTTCAGGCCCGCGTTTCCGGTTCACTCCGGCGGCGTTGCGTTTGCGGACCCGTCGCGGACGGAACCGTCTCAGACGGGAACGCCTCGGACGGACCCGCCCCGTTTCGCCGTCGCTCTGCCGTCGCCGTTCTTCCACGTCACCTGCGTGATCGACTACGCGGCCGCACCGATAGGGACGCGGATTTTCGAGTACGGCGGCGGCCCGGAGGATTATTTGGAGGAGATCGCCCCGGCGCGTACCTTCGTGATGCGGGAGGACATCGAGGCGCTCCGCTCCGCGGGGCTCGCGCTGGGGGGCTCTCTCGACAGCGCGGTGGTCGTGGACGCGGCGGGGACGGAGACCGCCGGAGGGCTGCGCTTCCCCGACGAGTTCGTGCGGCACAAGGTTCTCGATCTTTTGGGAGACCTGGCCTGTCTTGGACGCCCTCTGGCCGCGCACGTCATCGCGGTCCGCGCGGGACACGCGCAGCATCTTCAACTGACGGAAAAACTCCGCTCCGTTCTGGGCGGGGCCTGAAAATTTCTGGGGGGTTACAGTATGGACATCATGGAAATCATGAAGACTCTGCGCCACCGCTACCCTTTTCTGATGGTGGATCGTATCGTGGAGTACAGCGAGAACCACGTCGTGGGCTATAAAAACGTCACCATCAACGAGCCCTTCTTTCAGGGTCATTTCCCCGAGGAGCCCGTGATGCCGGGTGTTCTGGTGCTGGAGTCCATGGGACAGGTCGCGTCCATTCTGGTCGCGGTGCGGCTCGGGGAAAAACAGGAGGGCATGATCGCCTTCCTTGCGGGCGTGGACAAGGCGCGCTTCCGCAAGCCCGTGCGCCCCGGGGACAGGCTCGTCACGAAAGCGGAGCTCATAAGGCTGCGGGGTTTCGCCGGGAAGGCCAGGGTCACGGGCTACGTCGATGACGCGGTCGTGGCCGAGGGCGAGTTCACCTTCATCGTCGGCGCGACCCTCAAAAAAGAGGGCGAGCCCGGAGAGGAGGAAGCCGGCGAATGAGCGTCGAAGTCCACCCGACCGCCCTCGTCTCTCCCGGAGCGGAGCTGGGCAGCGGTGTCGTCGTCGGGCCTTACTGCGTCGTGGAGTCCGGCGCGTCCATCGGGACGGGAACGATCCTGAGCGCCTTCGTCCACGTGTACGGGCAGGTTTCCATCGGAACGAACTGCCGCGTTCACGAGTACACGGCGTTGGGTGGAGACCCGCAGGACCACAACTTCAAGGGAGAGGCGTCCCGGGTCCGCATCGGGAACGACAACATCATCCGCGAAAACGTCACGATCAACCGTGCCACGGGCGAAGGGTGCGAGACCGTCGTGGGCGACGGCTGTTTCATCATGGACAGCGTCCACCTGGCGCACAACGTGAGGGTGGGCAACCACGTCACCATCGCCAACAAGGTGGGCCTTTCCGGGTTCGTGACCGTGGACGACTACACCGTGTTCGGCGGCATGGCCGGCGTACACCAGTTCGTCCGCATCGGAAGCTACTGCATGATCGGCGGACTCTACCGCGTCACGAAGGACGTGCCGCACTACACCCTGGCCTCAGGCGAACCTCTGCGGCTGACGGGCCTGAACTCCGTCGGCCTGCGGCGCGCGAACTTCCCGCTCGAGACCCGGCGGGCGATCCTCGCGTTCTACCGCGAGCTCTACAACACGGAAAAGCTCTTCACCCGATCCCTGAAAACCGCGCTGGAAAACAGAGCCTCCGCTTGCCCGGAGGTCCGGCTCATTCTGGAGTTCTACGAGAGCTCGACGCGCGGCGTCACCTTCTGGACGAAAGGAAAGAGCGCAAAGCCGGAAGAAGATGAATGAATGAAGAAGATGAGTAAATACCGAGATCTCTCAAAACTCACAAAAACTCACAAAAAATTTTCCAAACCGAAACATCGGTGCTAAAGTATCGGGCAATTTCAGAGCGGGCAAGTACGTGTACTTGAAAAGCAGAGCTTTCGTGGTTGAACTGAATTGTAAGAACAGGTCAATAGGGAGCTATTTGTTGTGAAAAAAAATAAAGCAGACACACGGCTTGTCCGCAGTTCGGCGGCTGAATACCTGACGTTCGTGGCGGCGGCTGGAGAGAGTAAAAGCAGTTTTGAAATACGGTATGAAGATGAAAATATCTGGCTCACGCAAAAAATGATGGCGGAGCTGTATGATGTGAAGGTTCCGACTGTCAACGAACATATCGCTAAAATTTATGCCGACTGCGAACTCGAGCCGGCGGCAACCATTAGGAATTTCCGAATAGTTCAAACCGAAGGCGCGCGGCAGGTAAACCGTGACGTGAAGCATTATAGTCTGCAAATAATTATCGCGGTGGGCTTCAAGGTCAATTCGGAGCGGGCGGTGCAGTTTCGCAAATGGGTCAACAGGATCGCGAAGGACTACACCATCAAGGGCTGGGTCATGGACAAAGAACGCCTGATGAATGGTGGAAGTGTCCTCACGCAACAATACTTTGACGAACTGCTTGAAGAAATTCGGGAAATCAGGCTGAGTGAACGGAGGTTTTATCAAAAAGTTACAGATATTTACGCGACTTCGTTGGACTATGACCCCACTTCCAACACAACCAAACGGTTTTTCGCGATGGTTCAAAACAAGCTCCATTGGGCAATTCACGGCCAGACAGCCGCCGAGGTGGTGTATGAGAGAGCGGACGCGGAAAAGCAACACATGGGCTTGACTTCATGGAAGAACGCGCCCCAAGGGAAAATCATAAAATCTGACGTGTCCATAGCAAAAAACTATCTGACGAAGGAAGAATTAGGAGGGCTAAGCCTCATAGTTTCCGCATACCTGGATTTTGCGGAGCTGATGGCGCGCCGCAGTTTGCCCATGACGATGCAAGATTGGGCACGGCAGCTGGACTTGATCTTGCAGGCGAACCAATTTGAAATCTTGAACAACCCAGGAAAAATATCCGCTGAAATCGCAAAATACCATGCGGAATGCGAGTTCGAGAAATACCGCATTGTGCAGGACCAGCTTTTTCAAAGCGATTTCGATAAGTTTCTCGCGCTGGAGCGGAAAATTGATAGTAAGGAATAACCCTCAGAAGCTGGCAGGCATAACCTCAGACACCGGCGAAGGAAACACCGAAGTGTCAAGCGCAGCGTTCGCGCATTGAGTGCGCCAATCAGTGAATAGCTTTACCGAAAAACTGTTCACTGTTCCAGCATTTCCAGAAATTCGGTTTCGCTAACGACGCGGACGCCCAGAGTATGGGCCTTTTTCAGCTTGGAGCCGGCGCTTTCCCCGGCGACGACCAGGGAAGTCTTCGCGCTGACGCTGCCCGCCACCCTTCCTCCCAGCGCCCTGACCTTTTCCTCGGCCTCCGCGCGGGTGACGGAAGAAAGCTCCCCCGTGAACACGACCGTCATCCCGGCGAAGGTTTTTTTCTTCTCCGCATCCTCCCGCGGCGGGCGGACGGCCGTCATGGAGACGCCGCTTGCCGCGAGGCGGGTCAGAAGCTCCCCGTTCGCGGGATCCCGGAAGAACGCCGCCGCCGAGGAGGCGATCACGGGGCCGATTCCGTCGATGCCCGCCAGTTCCTCCTCGGAAGCGTTCCGCAGGGCCTCCATCGAATCGAAATGCCCGTCCGGCCCCGCCAGAGCGTCCGCCGCCCTGTCCCCCACGAAACGGATGCCGAGGGCGGCTATCAGGGCCGAAAGGGGGCGTTTCTTCGATTTTTCGATGGAGCCGAGCAGGTTTTGAGCGGATTTTTCCCCCATACGCTCCAGGCCCATGAGGTTCTCTTTCGTCAGGGCGTAGATGTCGGCCAGACTGCGGACGACTCCCTTCTCGACCAGCTGCTCGGCCAGCTTGTCGCCCAGGCCCCGGATGTCCATGCCGCCCCGCGACGCGAAGTACCGGAGGCCCTCTTTCAGCTGCGCCGGGCAGGAGGCCCGGTTGGAACACCGCACGGCGGCCTCGCCGGGCAGACGCACGGCGGGCGATCCGCAAACGGGGCAGGTTTCGGGCATCACGAACGGAACTTCCGCGCCCGTGCGCGCGCCCGTGTCCACATCGACGACCTCCGGGATGATTTCCCCCGCCTTGCGCACCCGCACCCGATCTCCGATCCGAATGTCCTTGCGCCGCAGTTCGTCCTCGTTGTGCAGTCCGGCGCGCTGAACCGTCGTGCCGCCGAGCCGCACCGGCTCCAGATTCGCCACCGGGGTCAGGGCCCCCGTGCGGCCCACGGAGATGTCGATGCCGAGGACGCGGGTAAACACCTCCTCCGGCGGGTACTTGAAGGCGACGGCCCAGCGCGGGGCGTGGGACGTGGAACCCAGCCGGTTCCACAGGGCGATGTCGTCCAGCTTCAGAACAACCCCGTCCGTGGCGTAGTTCAGGCTGAACCGCTCCTCCCGCCACGTCTCGATGAAGGCCGCCGCTTCTTCAAAAGAACGGCACAGCTTCCAGGCCTTCTGCGTCGGCAGCCCCAGCTCCTCGAGGCGGCGCAGCGCGCCGCTCTGCCGCGTCACGCCGTGTTTTTCGGCGTCCACGATGTAGTACAGAAAAACGGACAGCCCCCGCGAGGCCGTAACGCGGGAGTCCAGCTGGCGGAGGCTCCCCGCCGCGGCGTTGCGCGGGTTGGCGAAAAGAGGCTCCTCGTTCTCCTCGCGGACGCGGTTCAGCTCGGCGAACTGCTCGCGCGTGATCAGGACCTCGCCGCGCACTTCGAGGCGGCCCGGAACGTCCTGTTTCAGGCGCGGCGGCAGAGTCCGTATCGTGCGCAGGTTCTCCGTCACGTCCTCCCCGATCCGGCCGTCCCCGCGCGTGGCTCCCCGCGCGAAGACCCCGTCCTCGTAGACCAGAGAGACGGCGAGCCCGTCGATCTTCATTTCGCAGACGAAGGCCGGGGCGGCGCCGGCACAGAAATCTTCGCCCGCGCCCTGCTCCAGCCGCGTCACGAACGCGCGCAGCTCCCCTTCGCCGAACACGTTGTCGAGCGACAGCATCGGCTCCTCGTGTTCGACCTTCCGGAATTTATCGAGGACGGCCCCCCCGACGCGCTTCGTGGGCGAGTCGGGCCGCGCCAGTTCCGGGTACGCACGCTCCAGCTCCAGAAGCTCGCGCGTCAGGGCGTCGTACTCCGCGTCGGAGACGACGGGAGAGTCCTCCTCGTAATAAAGCCGCGCGTGGCGCGCGACCTCTTCGTAAAGCTCCGCCAAACGCTCTTCGCCCGTCTTCAAAATTCAGCCCTCCGTCCGGCTTTTATAGCAATCGGCTTTTATAGCAATTTGAAACAAAAGTCCTGAAGTTGAAATAGTTAAAGACTGCTGTTTCAGGCACTTGCAATTCTCATTCGCGCTCCGCCGAAGGCGGCCCGGCCCAGCCTCAGCATAGCAAAACGGCCGATATTTTCAACTCCCGAGATGCTGCCTCCTGAGCCGCTGCCCTGTTCCAAAATAAAAAAATCCTCTTGCGGGGGCGGGGAAATTTTTGCTATAATTTGCGGCAGGAAATAGAAATACCCGCTTGGGACAGGTCAAGCGGTTGTTTTTGGGTTGCCGGTGAGGGTCTGGATAACCCTCACCGGGCTTACGCCCTCAGTGAAGGCCGTTTACGCTTTGAAAAGCCGAATCAGTCCGGCGAGGGCTCGTGTCAGTGCTGCCAGCGCTGATACGAGTTTTGTTATTCTCTCCACGCAATCACCTCCTTTCGGAGGCCGAACCTCAAAGTCAGCTGCGCGATCGCCCGCGCCCTGTCCTGAGCTTATTATATCAGCGCCCGCGCACTTCCCCGGGAGTCTCCACCAGGTGCTTCCAGTATTTTTTCGGCATGTTTCCGCGCTGCACTTTGCAATTCAGACGCCCGCGGGTCGTCGTGCTGCGGTAGAACTCGCGCCACAGCTCCTGATACGCGCTCTCTTCCTCCGTCACGGGCAGGGGTTGGGGCAGGTTCATGTCCGTGACGAACCACGAGCGCGTGTCGTACACCGCCGCTTTGCCGCGCCGCCGATCGTGCAGCACCCACCCCCGGTCGGGCAGACGGGCGCTGAAGTGTCCGGCCAAGAGCGTCAGCACGTCGCAGTCCGGCTCCAGCTCCGAGTAAAAAAGACCGCCCACGTCTTTGAAGCGCGTGACCCCCAGATACTTGTTGTACTCCGCTCCCGTGCGCAGAGCCGCCCGGCGCACCGCGTGGATGTGCCCGTCCGCCAGGTCGGCCTCCGCGCGTCTGCCCCGGGCCCACACCTTCGCCAAAGCCTTCAGAAGCGCCATTTCGATGCCCCGGCTGTCCGACAGCAACGCGAACCACGCGTCGGACAGCATTGTGCCCGAAACGCGCCTCTTCAGGGCCGCCGCGGTCGCCTCGGCGATTTCCGGGACGGTCTCGACTCGCGCCGTCTCAAATAAAAAGCCCTGACCGCGGCCGCTAAAATCTCCCGAGCGCAGGACGCCGTCCGGGAACTCCGCGTCCTTGGCCGTGCGGCAGACGAGGCACATCAGGCCGTCCCAGGAGCCGTCGTACAGATAGATCATAGGGGTTTTTCGCGGTCAAATCGGGTCGAAGGGCAGCCTGAGCTGCTGAACCGCCGGTTTTCCCGCCAGAAAGCGCCGCAGGCGCTCCAGGGAAAGGACGACCTTTCCCTCCGCCCTGCCGTCGCAGGTCAGAAAGTGCTCGGCGCGCTTCATCACCACGCCGAGGCGTTTCAAGTCCTCGTGCCTCAAGCGCCTTGCGCGGCGCGCGACGACAATACGCTTCGCGGAACGGACCCCGACGCCGGGAATGCGCAAAATCCGCTCGTAGTCCGCCCGGTTCACGTCCACGGGGAAAAAGTGCATGTTGCGCAGCGCCCAGGCCGTCTTCGGGTCCAGAGCCTCGTCCAGCGAAGGGGCGCTCTCGCCGGCGATCTCCTCGGCGGCGAAACCGTAGAAGCGGAGCAGCCAATCCGCCTGGTAGAGGCGGTGTTCCCGCAGAAGAGGCGGCGCGGCCGCGAGGGCGGGCAGGTTCCTCCCCTCGTTCACCGGCAGATACGCGGAGTAGTACACGCGCTTCAGGCCGAACTTGCCGTAAAGCGCCTCGGACAGGCGCAGGATTCCCAAATCCGTCTCGGGCGTCGCCCCGATGATGAGCTGCGTCGTCTGCCCCGCCGGCGCGAAACGCGGGGCGCGCAGGGCGAGGCGCCTTTCTCCGTTTTCCTCTTTTCGTTTTTCCGCGGCGCGCTCCTCGATTCGGCCGTGAATGAACCGCATGGGTTTGAAGATGCCCTCTTTTGTCTTTTGCGGGGCGAGGAGGGAAAGGCTCCGCTCGGTGGGGAGTTCGATGTTGACGCTCATGCGGTCGGCCAGGCGGCCGAGAAGGTCGATCAGCTCCGGCGACGCGCCCGGGATCGCCTTGGCGTGGACATAGCCGTTGAAGCGATACTCGTTCCGCAGAATCGCGACGGTTCGGATCAGGTGAATCATCGTGTCGTCCGGGCTGCGGAGAACGCCGGAACTCAGAAACAGCCCCTCGATGTAGTTGCGGCGGTAAAAATTGATCGTGAGATCCGCGACCTCCCTGGGCGTGAACGTCGCCCGCGGCCTGTCGTTGCTGCGCCGGTTGACGCAGTAGGCGCAGTCGTAGACGCAATCGTTGGTCAGGAGCAGCTTCAGGAGCGACACGCAGCGCCCGTCGTCCGTCCACGTGTGGCATATGCCGGCGCTGCAGGCGTTCCCGATGCCGCCGGGCTCGTTGGTTCGCCTGGAACCGCTCGACGAACAGGAGACGTCGTACTTCGCCGCGTCCGCCAGAATGGCCAGCTTGTTCATCACGTCCATGCCATCACACCCATGCCGTCACATTCAGGACTCCGTAATCATGATACCGCATTGTAACCGTTCAAACCCCATATACCGCGTTCGGTTGAGACAGGCATTTACGAATTATCTCACATCATCTCTGTCACAATCTCTGCCATAATATCTGTAAATTCCTGATCTGCCGGAACCAATTCGATCAGGCCTGCGGCTTTTCCGTACAGGAAAGCGACCGTGCGGCCGCCGTAGGCAAGCGCCGGGGCGGGCGGCTCCACGAGAAGGAATCCCCTTTTTTTCAGGTTCGCGGCGTCCGCGGGGACATCGCCGCTCTCGTAGGCGATGTGATAGGGGGAGGGCCCGTTCTTCCCCAGCCAGACGCTGACCGGGGAGTTTTCGCCGAGCGGGGCGACCAGCTCGACTTTCACCCCGCGGGGATCGCTGAGAAAGCATATTCGGACGCGGCGGAACGGGTCGTCTATATACCCCCCCCCCCCGCACAATCCGAGAACCGAGTATCCGAGGTCCAGAAAAGCGGCCGCGGCCTTTTCTGTTTCGGCTACGGCGTAGCCGATGTGATCTATTTTCATCATTTGGCCTTTCTTTTTCAGGCACGGCGCAGCGTTCCGGCCGCACCGCAGCAGACGAAACGGCCCATGACGAATCATGGGCCGTTCGCGTGACCGACAAACGTTCTTTTATTTTACTTCTTCTTGGCAGGGGCCTTTTTGGCAGCGGTTTTGGGGGCGGCTTTAGGAACGGCCAGAGCGGAGCCTTTGCCCGTCGCGTGCTTCGGGTCGATGGGCGCGAAGACCTTCTTGGCGGCCTCGCTGGAGCCGTCGTAGACGATTCCGTGGATTTCCTCGCCCTGCATGTCGTAGTGCTTCAGGTAAGCCACGGCAAACTGCTTGCCGTCGGGGGTGTACTCGTACCGGTACTCGGTGAAATAGATGCCCCCCGCCAGGTCCGGCGCGAGGCCGTACTTGGACATCAGGAGATCGATGGTCTGCTGCTTGACGGATTCGCTCGTGTAATACTTCCTCGCGATCGCGTAGGGAACGCCGTTTTCCGTGCCGTAGTCCAAAAGATACCACTGCATCTTGACCGCATCCTGCCCCAAATTTTTCTGCTTCGCGGAGTCCCACGCCTCCGCGGGCAGAACGGAGCAAACCGCCGTCAGCAACAGAACCAAAATCACAACGCTTTTTGTCTTCTTCACTGCAATGACAACTCCTTCCAAAATATGACCCTCACGCCGTCGAAACGCAACACGGGGTTTTCCGATCGTTTATTGTAACACAATATCCTCATTCCAAAGTCACGCTATTTCGCAGTCACGCTATTCCACAGTCACGCTCTTGGCGAGGTTTCGCGGCATGTCGATTCCGTGCCCCAGCGTCTTCGCCGTGTGATACGCGAAGAGCTGCAGGGGGACGACCCCGACCAGCGGAAAAAGCTCGCGCTCGGTCTTGGGAATGAAAAAGATGTCGTTGCAGAATTCGCGGGCCTCTTCGTCTCCCTCCGCGGCGAGCAGGATGATGGGCGCTTTTCTCGCGCGGCACTCCTGTACGCTGGAGAGCATTTTCTCCCGCAGGTCGTCGTGGGGAACGAGGGCGACGACGGTCAGTTTCTCGTCGAGCATGGCGATGGGGCCGTGCTTCATCTCCCCCGCGGCGTAGGCCTCCGATGGCAGGTAGGCGATCTCCTTCAGCTTGAGCGCGCCCTCCAGCGTCAGGGGAACGCTCTCGCGGCGTCCGATGAAGAAGAAGCCCTTCGAGTCCGCGTATTTTTCGGCCAGGGCCTCGATCTCCGCCTCCCGTTCGAGCAGGGCCTGCTGTTGGGCGGGAACGACCCTCAGGCCTCCGATGAGGCGGGCCTCGTCGCCCGCGGAAAGCGTGCCCCGGTACTTCAGCAGCTGGAGGACGAGAAGATCGAGGAGGCAGAGCTGCGCCGTGAAGGTTTTCGTCGCCGCGACCCCGATTTCCGGCCCGGCCAGGGTCCGCAGGGTATGCTCGATCTCGCGGTCAAGCGTGGACCCTCTGACGTTCGTTATCGCGATGCAGCGAGTCCCTTTGGACTGCGAGAGCCGCGCGGCGGCCAGGGTGTCGGCGGTCTCCCCGGATTGGGAGACGAACACGGCCAAGGTATCGTTCCCCTCCGCCGTGTTCCTGAAGCGGTACTCCGAGGCGATTTCCGCCCTGACGTCGAGGGTATTGTCGAAGGATTCCATCAGGTTGCAGGCCGCCAGCGCGGCGTAGTAGGATGTCCCGCAGGCGATGAACCGCACACGGCGGATACCGCGCATGAACCCTTCGGGGAGCTTGAGGTCTTTCTCCATGCCGACGCTCGTCACGACGGTGTGGGCGTCTATCGTGAGGCGCGTCACGTTCGGCTGCTCGTCGATCTCCTTGCGCATGAAATGCTCGTAGCGCCCCTTCTCGGCCATCGCGCTGTCCCATTGGAGGCGGATGGGCGCCTTCTTCCGCTCTTTTCCGTCGAAGCCGAAGAAGCGGCACCCGTCGGCGGTCAGCTGCGCCATCTCCCCGTCCTCTAGGAAGAAGAGGTCGTGCGTGTACTCCAGAAGCGCCGTCGGGTCGGAGGCGCAGTAGCTCACCCCGTCCGCGTGGGCGGCAACCAGGGGGGCGAGCCTGCGCGCGCACCAGATTTCCCCGGGCCGGTCCCGGAAGAGAATGACGAGGGTGTACATGCCCGTGATCGAGTTGCAGAGCTCCGTCATCGCCCGCAAGGCGTCTCCGTGCTCCTTGTAGAGCCACGCGAGTTGCTGGCACGGGGATTCCGTGTCCGTCTCGGTGACGAAGACGATTCCCTCCGTTTCGAGCCGCGCGCGGATCTCCCGGGCGTTTTCGATGATGCCGTTGTGGACGAGGGCGATCTGTCCGTCGGAGCTTTCGTGAGGGTGTGCGTTCGTCACGGTCACGCCGCCGTGGGTGGCCCATCGCGTGTGGCCGATGCCGGAGAGCGTCCGGCCGCCGTTTTTCTCCGAAGCGGTGCTTTCCTTAGCGGCGCTTTCCTCCACTAGCCGGCGAAGTTCCGCGACGCGCCCGACCAGTTTGATGTTCCTGAATCCGTCCTCCTCGCGCAGCGCGACCCCCGCGGAATCGTATCCTCTGTACTCCTGTTTGGCGAGTCCGTTCAGTATGACCTCCCGGACGTCGCACTTCCCGACGCACCCCATGATTCCGCACACGCCGCAACCCCTCCTGTCGTCTTGAACTGCCGTATCGAACACTCGCCGCATAGCATAACACAACAAAGGGGAGGGAAAGGCCCTCCCCTCGAAACGTTCGGAGGAACGGAGTCCGCCCGGCTTCGCCGGCCTCTCCGGTCTCCCCCTGCCGCAGTTTCCCGCGATTGTCTTAAAGGGATCGCCCTACAGGCCGGCCTCTTTTTTGAGCGCCGCGGCGCGGTCCGTTTTCTCCCAGCCGGGAAGGGGGGTGATGTCGACGCGGCCCATATGTCCGTAGGCCGCCAAGGCGCGGTACTGGGGTTTCCGCAGGTCCAGGTCGCGGATGATGGCGGCGGGGCGGAAGTCGAAATGCGCGCGCAGGAGAGCCGCGATCTTCTCGTTGGAAATTTTGCCCGTCCCGAACGTGTCGACGGCCAGGGAAACCGGCTCGGCTACGCCGATGGCGTAGGCGACCTGAATCTGGCACTGGTCGGCGATGCCGGAGGCGACGATGTTCTTCGCGGCGTAGCGCGCCATGTAGGCCCCGCTGCGGTCAACTTTCGTGGGGTCTTTGCCGGAGAAGGCCCCGCCTCCGTGGGGAACCCATCCGCCGTAGGTGTCCACGATGATCTTGCGCCCCGTGAGCCCCGTGTCCGCCATGGGGCCGCCCTTGACGAAGCGCCCGGTGGGGTTGACCAGGATGCGCGTGTTGTTGTCGATCAGGGACGCCGGGACGATGGGGGTGATGACGTGCTCGATGATGTCGGCGCGGATTTCCTTGAGCGTGGCCTCGGGGTGATGCTGGGTGGAGACGACGATCGTGTCGGCGCGCACGGCTTTTCCGCCCTCGTATTGCAGGGAAACCTGCGTCTTTCCGTCCGGGCGCAGGTAAGTGACCATGCCGTCCCGCCGCACCTTGGTCAGCTGGCGCGCGAGCTGGTGGGCCAGAGCGATGGGCATGGGCATGTATTCTTCCGTTTCGTTGCAGGCGTAGCCGAACATCATGCCCTGGTCGCCCGCACCGGTTTTGGCGATGTCCTCTTCGGTGATTCCCTGATCGCGGACTTCGAGAGCGTTGTCCACGCCCAGGGCGATGTCGCTCGATTGTTCGTCGATGGCGGTGACGACAGCGCAGGTCTCTCCGTCGAATCCGTATTTCGCGCGGGTGTAGCCGATTTCCTTCACGATCTCGCGGGCCAGTTTGGGGATGTCCACGTAGGTTTTCGTCGTGATTTCTCCCGCGACCATCACCATTCCCGTGGTGCAGAGCGTTTCACAGGCGACGCGCCCGTTGGGATCGTCCTTCAGAATCGCGTCCAGGATTCCGTCGGATATCTGATCCGCCACCTTGTCGGGGTGTCCTTCCGTGACGGACTCCGAAGAGAAAATAAACTTTTCCGATGCTGCCATTGCCAATCGACCTCCTGAAATTAAACAAAATGGGTTCACACCGAACGGAGAACCCCGTCAAAAAGAAAAGGCACTCCTCCCCCCGGGAAGAGCGCCTCTTGACATCACATCTCTTCCTCTCATCATCCAGCCTCGCCGGGCTGCTGGTATTGGCACCTGCACGCAGGTTGCCGGGCTTCATCGGGCCAGTCCCTCCACCTCTCTCGATAAGAGTATTCTTTTTTAAGAACTTCAAGTACACATAACCGAGCAGTTATTATACCGACTTCGCCCACGATGTCAATGAGCCGCGCCGCCCCTGTTGTTCGTCCCGAGGTAACCGCTCAAACCCCGTATACCCTGCTCAGTTAAAACAGGCGTCTATCACTGAGGGGTCTCGGGGGGCCAGTGAGCTCGCTTTTGGGCAAACGAGCTTTGCCCCCCTGAGCTTGAACGTTTACAAATAAGCAACGCTTAAACAGTCCTCCTGCCGTTTCTCCGCGCGGCCAGGCACGCCGCCAGAACCGCCAGTATTGTCACTCCCGCGCCGAAGCCCGCGTCGCAGCCGCCGCCTTTTTCCACCACCACCGGGGCCGGCGGCTCGTTGTACATGTAGCGGTTGCCCTCC
>JAISMH010000079.1 GCA_031276855.1 Synergistaceae bacterium | reverse complement strand
ACGCTTACCGCTTCCGGATTTTTTCCGATTTCCATGTAATTAATAAATAAACTACAAACGTACGGGGGGGAGAATCGTGGCGTTCAACGACTCAGAGATACAGAAATACCGGAATCGTTATGCGGGATTTTTCTGTATTCTGTCGAACAAGCACATGGATGCATTGGAGGAGCTTCATATCTATCGAACCAAGTAGGTTGTTGAAAACAGCTTCGACGACCTGAAAAACCAGCTTGACATGAAACGTCTTCGTGTTCACGAGTCGCAGGCAATTGATTCAAGGCTTTTTCTCCAGTTCCTGTCGTTGATCTTCGTCTGCTTCATTCGCAATACAGCCCAAAATGACAAGGCTCTGAAAAACTTTACCGTACGGGAGATAATGGAGTTTCTTGAACCCATCGTGCGCATAAAATACTCCGGTCGCTATGGACAAATCCACACTGAACTCGGCCCTAAGCAACGAAATATCTTATCGGCGTTTGATGTGCAATTACCGGGCGCATAGTTATAATTTGGGAAAAGAGGTGATAAGCTTCAACTCGACCACCATATTTTCCAGGGGCTTCAGGAAAAGGCTTCGTTTTACGCCCCGGCGCCGCAGACTCAAATACCGGCGATTCTGAAAAAGTATTATCGCCCCGGCTTCGTGGAAGCAAAGAAGGAACTGGAGAAGCTCGGCAAGGAAGTTCTGGGCGCCGCGGAGGTGTAGAAATGGCTGACGCGCAAGTTATACTGCGGGCCTTAGAAAAGGCGTCGGGGTTGCTTTTCGCCGAATTGGGAAAACTCAGCGAAAAGCAGCTGCTCATGCTCGGCGACGGAAAATTGAGTCTTAAAATCGAGGTTTTGCAGTCGGACGCGCAACAGGAAACGCCGGCTGTTTCTCCGGCCGCGCAGCCATTACCCGACGCCGCAATGGAAAAACACAAGACCGCTCTCGCAGAATGCGGCACGGAGAAGGCGGCCAGAAAATATCTCAAAAACTTTTCCGCGGGTGACCTCAGAAATCTTGCAAAGTACCTGAACGTGCCTGATGCCAGACTGAGAAAAACCGTTGAGGGGAACATAATCCGTTATTTTTATCCAGAAGAAACACCTCCTGTCTCCCCGTCCCCGACGCCGCTCTCCACTCTTCTGCCGGGCTCCAAAGATTTTTACAAAATACTCACACAGGAGAGCAAAGACGCCTGATCCTCCGCGACTTCAAGAAAAAGGAAACGGATCGCGTCGTCACTCCGCAGGCAGGGACCCGCCCGGGCCGTGACGTTTGCGTTTCCGGCTATTGCCATCTGCGCAAAGCCATGCGCGAGTTCAACATCCGCCGCATGTCAAGGCTGGAATTGAAGTGAAGCGTCCTCTGGAGAGGAGCTATACGCGGCATTTGGAGAATGCGAAAGGCTTAACCCCTGCTCCCCCGGAGCTGATAAAATACATAAAAAAGGAGGCACCCGAAAATGACCGCAACAACTTTAGAGCGCGAAACGCGAACGAAAACCCCGGAGGAGGCCAAGGCTCGCCGCAACGCGGAGTATTTGGCAATGCTTGATGAATCTTTTGCGCAGAGCGAGAGGGGCGAATGCGTCACCATGACTTTTGCAGAGTGGGAAGAATGGATAAGGAATGTCTGAGCTTTACAACCAAGGTTTGGACACAATATTTGGAGTGGGTTGCTGTCGACAGAAAAACCTTCAATCGAATCAATCTGCTCATTGCCGACATTCGGCGCAACGGACTCATGAGCGGGAATTGGCAAGCCGGAAGTCTTGAGAACCCGTAAGGCGTACAGTCGCCGAATTGACGATTATAACAGGCTCGTTTACGAAGCCGATAAAAATCACAACCTGCGGATCGTTTCCTGCAAGGGGCATTACGAAGATTGACACCCCCGCCCCGCCGGAGCCGATAAACTACACGGGCAAAGTCGTCCGCTGGAACAACCAGGGCGTTCCGGGGAATGTGGTGTGAAGCTCAGAGTCGGGAATGAATCAAAGGTGGGATAAACCATGATAGCGGCCGATTGCTCCAATGTAAAAAATAATTTCGAGAAATACTGCGATGTAGCGGTGCGCGATTTTGAAACCATCATCGTTACACGCGAGCAGAATGAAAACGTAGTCGTTATGTCAGAATCTGAATATAACAACATAATGGAAAATCTATACGTCCGTGAAAACAAGGAAGATTACGTACGTTTGCTGGCTTCTGTCGAGGAGCTGAGACGCGGCGGCGGTCAGGTCAGAACGTTGACGGACGATGAATAAAATTTTTTCGGACGCCGCGTGGGAAGATTACTGTTATTGGATGGAAAACGACAGAAGACTTGTTCGGAAAATCAACGAGCTTCTCCGCGATATAGAGAGAAATGGCAATGACGGTATTGGAAAGCCCGAACCGCTGAGGTATGACCTTGATGGTTTTTGGAGCCGAAGGATTAACGAAGAACACAGGCTGATATACAGTATCGGAGACAACGCGATATACATAGCAAAATGCAGAAAACATTACACCGCATAAGCAGCTTGAAGGAAAACGTGGTGTGAAAAGGAGGCCGCAGGCGATGGCCAGAAGCTACACGGCAAAATTTGAACGTATCCCGTCGGGATATTTGGGACAATTGATGGAGTGGCCGGAAGTCGTAACCGAGGGGGCGACGCTGGAGGAGTGCCGCCTGATGTTGGAGGATGCCGCCAGAGAAATGGCGCTCGCCTACCGCGAGAACGGCTTGCCGTTGCCGGAACCGACGGGCGAGATTGAGCGTATTTGGGTCGATGCGTGAATGTCCGTCAATCGCCGGGACATCGTTCGCCATGTGGAGTGCAACGGGTTTTATTTATGCCGCGAAGGAGGGAATCATTCCATTTATTTCAACGGGCGCTTGATGGTTCCGCTGAAACGGCATTCGCACTTCGACAATATAACCGCTAACCGTATTTGCAGGCAAGCCAAGATCGAGGAGATATTCTGAGCCGAACGGCGCAGACGATCATCGGCAAAGTCGTTCGTTGGATCAACCAGGGCGTGCCGGAAAACGTGATGTGAGATGAAGGAATAAAACGGCATAAGGCATAAGAAGGGATGGATTTTATGTCGCAGGCTGAACTTTTGACGGATGACGAAATCAATAAACTTCTTGCGTTGCCTAAAATTATTACAAAAAAAGAGCGCAAAAAGCTAAGAGACTGGAAAGAAAGCCGCGGATTCCGGCGCATTGATATTTCTTTGAAGGCCGACAGTTCAGAAAATTTTTCCATATTTGGCAGAGCTACCATAGACGACCCCTTGGACTTTTCCATAGGGTTAAAAGCGGTATTCTCCGACGGAAGCAATGCGAACTTGATACGTTGCAATGGACAGCATGGAGGACATAAAAACGTCCTTGAACACGAGAGATTTGAGGGGAGATGTCATGTCCATCAGACAACAGAACGGTACATACAAGGCGGATGGGAAGCTGAAAAATTCGCGGCGATTACCGATACATATATAACTTCAGATGGCGCTCTGGAATATTTGATGAAACGGTGTAACATTGACTTCGAAGATATTGAAATCAGATGAGGACGGAGGTTGTGGCAATGTTCCCGGAGGATCTTGTGACTCTTCTGAGAGATTCGTTGTGTGCGGAAGTGAGCGTAAAGAGTAGGGGACGTGACGACTACCGTGTATTCGTTCCGTTCTATTTTTCCGATGGGGACTCTCCTAAAATTGTTTTGAAAAAAACAGGTGACGACAGTTTTCTGCTGACCGACGAAGGGCATACTTTAATGTATCTAAGTTATTATGACATAAATATCGACAATAGCCTTGCTCGACGAGCATTGCTGGAAAAAATATTGTCGTCTCATTTTATGGAAGATCGGGACGGGCGAATAGTAATGTCGAATATTGTCTCAAAAGATGTTGCTGCCTCAGTTTTTACTTTCACTCAGGGGCTTCTTAAAATAGCGGATATGACACTCTGGAAGAAAGACCGGCTCAAAAGCATGTTGATGGAAAATTTCAGACAGTCGATTACCTCTTTGATAAACCACGGCGCGCGGATTTCCAATGCTGCCTCAAATAACAGATACTCCCTGCTGCTTGTTCGGTATGGTTTTTCCATCGTCTGCCAACCTTTCTTACTTTTTCATATGAAATTAAGTTCAGTATATCAGATCGGTGGACTTTACCTCTTTTTTCTCACTCCATCCCTTCCCACTACATTTGCGAAGGAACCACTGCGGCATATGCTGAAGCGATTGCGCGATTACAAAGCGGCCTATACGTTGTTTATTAACAATTATGATGCTCCATTCATGAACAACCAAGCGGAACGCGACCTTCGTCCGTGCAAGATGAAGCAGAAAGTGTCCGGTTGTTTTCGCTCGTGGCTGGGCGTGGAGGCGTTTGCCGCAATCAGCAGTTATTTTTCTATCCTGAAAAAATCTTCTTACAACCTGCTCTCCTCGGTTTTGTCCTTACTCTAACTCTGCCCCACTGTACTGTAACTCTCTTTCAAAAGAAGCCGGGAGAGGGCTGGCAGCAAGCCCCTCTCCCGGCTTCTTTTGTGTCTGCGCGCGTTTTTCAGGCCTAGTACATGCCGTCCATTCCGCCCATGCCTCCGGGCATTCCGCCGGGCATTCCCGAATCCTTCTTCTCGGGTTTGTCGGCGACGATTCCCTCCGTGGTCAGAACCATCGCGGCGATGGAACCCGCGTTCTGCAGTGCGGAGCGGGTGACCTTCACGGGGTCGATGATGCCGGCCTTGACCATGTCGATATACTCGCCCGTCGCGGCGTTCAGACCCTCTCCGGCCTTCAGGGTCTTGACCTTCTCGACGACGACATCGCCCTGATAACCGGCGTTCTCGGCGATGAGATAGAGAGGCGACTTCAAAGCGGTCAGAACAATCTGCGCGCCCGTCCTCACATCGCCCTCCAGCTTGGCGACAAAGCTCTCCAGAGCGGTGGCGCAGTTGATCGCGGCGACGCCGCCGCCGGCCACGATGCCCTCTTCCACAGCCGCGCGGGTCGCGTTCAGCGCGTCCTCGATGCGGTGCTTCAGCTCTTTCTGCTCGGTCTCCGTCGCGGAACCCACCTGAATGACCGCCACGCCGCCGACCAGCTTCGCGAGACGCTCCTGCAGCTTCTCCTTGTCGTAATCGGACGTGGAATCCTCGATCTCCTTCTTGATCTGGGAGGCGCGCTTACGGATCTCGTCGGGGTTGCCCGCGCCCTGGGTGATGGTGGTGTCCTCTTTGGTGATGCGAACCTTCTTGGCCTTGCCCAGCATGGAAAGCTCGGTGTTCTCGAACTTCAGGCCGACTTCCTCGCTGATGACCTGTCCGCCGGTCACGATGGCGATGTCCTGCAGCATGGCCTTGCGGCGGTCGCCGAATCCGGGGGCCTTGACGGCCGCAACCTGCATGACGCCACGCAGCTTGTTGACGACGAGCGTCGCAAGAGCCTCGCCCTCGACATCCTCGGCGATGATCACGAGAGGCTTGCCGGTCTGAACGACCTTTTCGAGGACGGGCAGCAGATCTTTGATATTGTTGATCTTGCCGTCGTGGATGAGGATATAGGCGTCGTCGAAGCTGGTCTCCATGCGCTCGCCGTCGGTGACCATGTAGGGGCTGATGTAGCCTTTGTCGAACTGAAGGCCCTCGACCATCTCGAGCGTGGTGCCGACGGTCTGGCTGTCCTCGACGGTGATGACGCCCTCTTCTCCGACCTTCGACATGGCCTCGGAAATGAGCGCGCCCACCGCGCTGTCGTTGGCGGAGATGGAGGCGACCTGGGCGATCTTCTCCTTTTCTTTTACGGCGATGGCTTTCTTCTTGAGCTCCTCGACGACGAAGTCGATGGCCTTCTCGATGCCCTGACGCATCTGCATACCGTTAGCGCCCGCGGCTACGTTCTTCATGCCCTCGCGGATGATGGCGCGGGAAAAAATGGTGGCGGTGGTGGTGCCGTCTCCGGCGATGTCGTTGGTCTTGGAGGCGACCTCTTTGAGGAGCTGGGCCCCGGCGTTCTCGAAGGGATCCTCCAGCTCGATTTCCTTGGCGATGGTCACGCCGTCGTTGGTGATGGTGGGAGAACCGAACTTCTTCTCGAGTACGACGTTGCGGCCCTTGGGCCCCAGCGTCACGCCGACCGTGTCGGCAACCTTGTCGATGCCGCGAAGCATAGCGCGGCGGGCGTCTTCACCGAAAGCAAGAATTTTAGCCATAATAATTTAACCCTCCTGAATTGACCTGAATTTGGAATGACCTGAATTCAATGAACTGAATCCGTCAAAAGAAGCAAACTGCTTCTCGCAAAAGAGGCGAACTACTTCTCGATGATGGCGAGAACGTCGCGCTCGCTGAAGATGACGTACTCGTCGCCGTCGATCTTGACCTCGGTGCCCGCGTACTTGCTGAAGATGATGCGGTCCCCGACCTTGACCTCCACCGGCAGCTTCTGCCCGTTGTCCAGCACCTTGCCGGAGCCGATGGCCATAACCTCGCCCTCGGTGGGTTTCTCCTTCGCCGTGTCCGGCAGGACGATGCCGCCCTTCGTCTTCTCCTCGCGGCTGAGTACCTTGACAACGATTTTGTCTCCAAGTGGCTTGAGATTCATAAACAATCCCTCCTGAAAATTTTATAATATGTTAGCAGTCTCTGAAAAAGAGTGCTAATCATTTACGAGGGGAATATTAACCTTTCCTTCTCTGTGATTCAATACGAAAAATTACGTATCGTGCCCGTACCGAAAGGTGAGTGTTATAATATCCAGCGGGAACAATCCGCCTGGGAGAGGTCAGGCGGTACTTCCGGGCTGCCGAAGCGGGGCTGCAATCCCCACCTCGGACTTACGCTCTGCGGCAGGATCAGTGCGCTTTAATGACGATGCGGATCAGTTCCGCGATGGCTCGTATTAGTGTTGCAAGCGCTAATACGAGTTTTGTTATTGCTATCACCATTTCCACGCTCTCACCCCCTTTCGAGGGGAGAACTCCAGACAGCTCACCCGGATGTTTTCGGGCGCCTCTCCTGCGGACATTATATCAATTCAATTTAATTTAATTTAATTTAATTTAATTTAATTTAATTTAAAGCCCCCTTTTCAAAGGGGGTGCCGGCACAGCCGGCGGGGGGTTGTCAGCCCGAGAGCGAAATATATGGAGGCAATTACGAATGGGGCAAAATAACACAAAAGCCCAAAGCCCGCGCGATCGGGCTTTGGGCTTTGTATCGGACGGTGCGAGATTTTATCGGCTGCGCCTCAGGGCTTTCCTGTCCAAGCTCTTCTTTTCCGGGCCTCTGTCCGAAGCGGAGATGTCCAGCTTGAAGCGGGAGAGGGCGTCCATCAGGGACTGCGCGTAGCCGCTCATGGACTCGGACTGCTCGGCGACGCCCTGCGCGGCCTGGGCCGTTTCCTCGCTCGCGTGGCGGATGTTCGAGATCGTCTCGACCATCTCCATCGTCGATTTGGTCGCGCTGTCGATCGCCGTCGCAACCTCCTTGCTGGAGGCGGCCTGTTCCTCGGCGACGGCCGCGATGTTCTGAATGGAGTCGTTGGCCTTGTTCATTTCCTTCATGGCGCCGTTCAGCTCCACCTGGGCCTGCTCCGCCTGGGCGATGGTCTCCACCAGCGCGCGCCCCGCCTCGGTCGTGGCCTTGATGCTCTCCTGAGCGCCGTTCTGGAGTTCGCCGATGATGCTGTTCACGCTCTGGGCCGCGCGGGCGGATTCCTCGGCCAGCTTGCGGACCTCCTCGGCGACGACGGCAAATCCGCGCCCCACCTCGCCGGCGCGCGCCGCCTCGATGGCCGCGTTGAGGGCCAGAAGGTTCGTCTGGTCGGCGATGCCGGTGATGACCGAAACGAAGCCGCTGACGTTCTCGACCGACGAAACCAGCTGGCGGGTCTTGTTTTCGCTTTCCTTGGAGTTCGAGTCCACGTTGTGCATTCCCTGAATGACGTTGTTCACCATCTGCATGGCTCGGGTGGAGACCTCGGTCGTCTGGGCGATGAAAGCGGCGCTGTCCGTTGCCGACTGAGCCACGGTGTCCGCTCCGGCGCTCATTTCCTCCACACCGGCGTTGCACTCCTGCAAAGCGGCGCCGTTGCTTTCGCTCAGGGTGGAAACCTGCTCGACGGAGGCCTTGACCTCTTCCATCGAGGCGTTGGTCTCCTCGGAGATGGAGGAAAGGCTGCTCGCGCCGCTCGACAGGTTCTCCGCCACGGACACGACCTGCGTCAGAGTCTGCGCCTGGGAGGAGATCATCGCGGACAGCGCGTCCGCCAGGACGCCCAGTTCATCCTTGCCCTCGTAGTGGAAATCTTGCTTCTCGATGGTCAGGTCGCCATCTCCGGCGCGCTGCGCCAGGGTGACGATCGTGGAAAGCGGCTTCGTGATGCTGCGGGAGAGCAGGAGCGCGATCACGAGACCCAGGAAAATAGCCAGGGCGGCCGCCGAAAGCAGAAGGGTGACGCACGAGGTCAGATCCTCCAGCGTCGTGTTCGCGAAGGTGCCGACGCGTTCCTGTCCGATCCGCGAAGCGTTCGAGGACTCGGCGTTGATGGCATCCATGACGGAACGGCGATCCGCATGGATTTTCTGCAGCGCCGTGAAATCCTCCACAAACGCGGCGACAAGCTTTTCGTATGCGGGGAGCTTCTCCATGAGCTGCGCCGTCTTGTTCTGGAACTCGGGCACGGAGAAGGCGTCCTTCATGGTCTGAAGGGAATTTCTGACGTCGCCGATAATCTTGCCGGCAAGGGACGGTATCTCCATGACATCGTTGTTTGCGATCTGGCGCAGAAGGGTGTAGCGGAGTCTCAGAAGCTCGGTGGTGATAGACTGTCCCATATGGAGGATATCCACCTGTTTATCCGACAGCCTGCCGGCCCGGACGTCGTCCTGCGCGCGCGCGAAGATTTCGTCCACCAGTCTGCCGCTCTCGTCGGCCATGGCCGCGCCCATGTCCACCAGGATCTTGAACGTCGTTTGCTTCTTCTGAATGGCTTTTTCCGTCGAATCAATCATTTGGCCGTAGGCGTTGGCGATAGGGACGACCTTTTCCGACAGGTACTGGAGGCTCTGCAAATCGGAGTAGGTGCGCTTGAGAGCGAGGGATTCGTCTATCACTTTTTGCGCCTGCGTCCTCCGCGGGCCGACGGCCCTGATGGATTCCTCTGTTTCCGTGAACCGCATCGCGTCCACCGCCAGGAGGAGTTCGTAAACTTCCCGCTCCAGCTGGCTGGACAGTTCCATCGCCGGGACGACAGCGGTTTCCATGTAGCGGCTGCCCGTCTGGAGGGCCGACAGATTGTTCCATGTCACGGCCACGGATACAGCAAACACGGCCAGAACGAAACCGAACCCCAGCAGCAGTTTTGTGCTGATCTTCATGTTTCTCCACATAACTTGCACCATCTCCTATCGAAAATAGCCTGCCCTCAGAACAAGCCTCTCAATCTTATTTCCAACATTATAGCACATGGGCTTTGCTATAATCAGCAGAAACGCGAACATCCCCGGAGAAACGCGAATGTCCCCGGGAAAACCCCGAGGACATTCGCCGCGCCTGATGTGAGGCAGTAATAGAGTGAATTTGAGAGATATTCTGCTGACCGAAACGGACTCATCATAACACATCCATTCCGGAAATACATATACCCGGCCGAGTCATTTTGACGAGCTTTCCGACGGCAGGGCCTGCGGCTCCGTGAGGGCGCAGGCGATCAGGGTGACGTTGTGGAAGCGGTTGTCAGTCCGATCCCCGTCGCCGGAGTGAAGAGGGCAGAACTCGCCGCCGGAGTACGTGAACAGGTACGGCACGGAATCATCCAGAAGTTCGGCCGCCCGTCCGATTTCCGCCGTCTGCTCCAGCTTCAGCACACGGGCGCGCAGCGTGCAGGAAAAGAAGAGGAAAACGCTCGCCCGCTCCTCCGCGATGAGCTTAAGGATGTCGGCGGCGCCGGCCAGAACGTCGCCGCGGTCGATGGAACCGACGCTGAACGTGGAGTTTACCGGAACGGACCCGCCCATGCAGATATATCCCTCGGGCGTCTGATCGACAATGACCAGCGACACCGGGTCGGCCCCGTCCCCGCAGTCGATGATCACCGGGATGGTGAGGATCCACCGGAGCTTTCCCCCATCCGTGAGGCCGAGCTTCTCCAAGTACGAGACGGCCGGCATTCCGTCGATCGTCTTCACGAGGTTCCCCTCCGAAGCCGTCACGATGCCTTTTCTGACCGAGACTTTGCTCTCCGCGATGAAGACGCGGGCGAACCGGGGACGGACTCTGCCCGACAGCAGAACGACGGCGAGACGGTCGGTGTACTCCTCTCCGTTGAACAGGACGAACGGCGGAGGGGTGTCGGTGAGCGAGTATCCGGTCGCCAGCCCTCCGAAAAAGGGAACGCCGCCGCTGGCCTCATCCAAGACGGCCAAAATTTTGTCGCCCCCTACCCGCAGCGGAATGAAAGGCATGAAAGCCAGACCCAGAGCGCATTTTCCGGCTCCTTCCGGCAAGCCCTCCAGGGCGCGCCGGTAAAGGTCTTCGCCGGAAGCCTTCCAATTCTCCGCGCTCAGAGCCGGAGACAGGGCCGAGGAAAAGAAAACGTCGTCGCTGGTGAGAACGAGCAGCGAGAGCGCGTCGGTGCCGCAGCTGCCGGGCACGGCGCTGGCGATGGAACTGAGCCCGGCGGTCTCGAAGGGGAGACTCGCGCAGAGGGTCTTCACGACGCCCGACAGGATGAACTCCGCATGGCAGGCCAAGATGCCCACGGAGTTTTTGCGCAGCTTCCCGATGTCGATCTGCGCCAGAATTTCGGACACGGCCGAGTTTACGTTGTCGATCTCCCTGGTGTGGGCGGTTATGGCCTCAATCATTTTTCAACCCTCCCTTTAAGGCTTCAATATCAAGACTTCAAGACTTCAAGACTTCAATATTTCAATTTCAGAGCTTCAATTCGGAGCTGTTCAGAGCGCAGCCGATGGCGGTCATGTTGTGGAAGCGGTTGATGGTCTGGCCGCCCTGCACGTAGAGAGGACAGATCTCGCCGCCGGTGTACGCGAACAGGTAGGGCACGGAATCGCCGAGCGTCTCCCGCACCCGGTCTCTTTCGGTCGTTCCGTCCAAATCCAGGGTGAAGCCGCGCAGCGCGCAGGAAAAAAAGAGGAAAGCGCCCGTCTCCCGTCCCGCGATTCCCGTGATGTCGGAGACGCTTTCCAGAACGTCGCCGCGGTCAATGGAGCCGATGCGGATCGTGGAGTTCAGCGGGACGGACGCCCCCATGCGGACGTATCCCTCGGGCGTCTGATCCAGAATGACGACCGAGGTCGGCCTGCTCCCGTCCCCGCGGTCGACGAGCAGCGGAATGGAGGACTTCCACCGCAGCCGCCCCTTCTCCGCGAGGCCGAATTTCTCCAGATACTCGGCGATCGGAATGTCGTCGACCGTTTTCAGGATGTTTCTCTCCGACCCCGTCACGAGGGCGCAGTATTTCGCGACTTTGTGTTCCATGATGGAGACGGCGGCGAACCGGGCGCGGACGTTCCCCGACAGCAGAACGACGGCGAGACGGTCGAAGTAGGCTTCCCCGTTGAAGAGGACGGGAGAACCCACGGACGCGATCTCGGTCGTCCGCATTCCGAACAGGGGAACGCCGCCGGTCGCCTCGTCCAGAAAGCCCAGGATTTCGTCGCCCTCGCTCCACTGCATGAAAGGAATGACAGTCAAACCCAGGACGCATTTTTCGAAGGACTCCGCCGGGGCCGTCAAATCCGGCGAGGGCGAACCGTCCGGATTCAAAAGTCCCTTCAAGGCGCTCAGACAGACGTCCCGGGCGGCGTCCCCCGAATTCTCCCTGTCCAAAGGCCGGGACAGGGCCGCGGAAAAAAGGACATCGTCGCTCGTCAGGACGATGAGCGAGAGAACCGACAGACCGCCGAGCGCCGCGGCGTCGGTGGCGGCCGCGCCGACGACATCGAAGGGAAGTTTTTCGCACAGGGCCTTCACGACGCCCGAGCCGACGAAATCCGGGCCGCACGTCAGGATGCCGACGGAATTTCCGCGGAGCCCTTTTTCCATGTCCAGTTGCGCCAGAAGTGCGGACACGGCCGAGGAAACGTCGTCGATTTCCCGGATTTGGGCGGTCATGGCTTTAAGCATCTGGATTCCCCCCTTAACTCATGCCGCTTCCGCCCGCTATCGCCTCCGCGGCTTCCGGAGCCGACGGATACCGAATCCGTCGGCCTCGTCCGGAGGGGCGAGAAAAAGACGAAAAAAAGACGAAAAAAAGACTCTGAAGATTACGGTTTCATAATACTATAACAGTGGAAAGGCTTTTGTGCAAATCGAAAGGCTTTTGTGTGTCGCCGGACAGTGATAATGTCCGGGTGAGACGGGAGCGGGCGGGCGGCCGGGCTCGACGGCTTGCTTTTTATTCGTTTTGACTCTAACATAGCAGTGTAATCAAAAAAATGTGCTTTTATTATGTTCAATATTCCGAGGAGGGGTTCTGAAGAATGGAAGCGCCCAACATCACCCGCGTGACGCCGGAGATTCCCGTGCGGGAATACGGGAAAGAGCGGCTGGAGTCTTTTTACGAGACGATGCTGAAGATACGCAAATTCGAGAGGACGATAGAGGAGAATTTTCTGGGGGGAGAAATCCCCGGTTTCGTTCACCTCTACATCGGGGAAGAGGCCATCGCCGCGGGAGTCATGTCCAACCTCACCGAGAGGGACTACATCGAAAGCACCCACCGCGGGCACGGACACACCATCGCGAAGGGCGCGGACCTGAACCGCATGATGGCCGAAATCTACGGCAAAAAGGCCGGGTACTGTCAGGGGAAAGGGGGCTCCATGCACATCGCCGACTTCAGCGTCGGAATGCTGGGCGCCAACGGCGTCGTCGGCGGAGGCTACAACCTCGCGGCGGGCGCGGCCCTGGCCCAGAAGCTGCAGGGGAGGAAGGACATTTCCGCGGTGTTCTTCGGAGACGGCGCCAGCAACCGCGGAACCTTTCACGAAGCCGCCAACGTAGCCTCCGTCTGGAAACTTCCCCTTCTTTTCGTCTGCGAAATGAACGAATACGCCTCCACCACGCCCTACCGAACCGCGACATCCGTCGCCGACATCTCCCGCAGAGCCTACGGATACGATATGCCCGCCGTCATCGTGGACGGCAACGACGTCTTTGCCGTCCACGAGGGATCGAAGAAGCTCATAGACAGCATCCGCGCGGGCGAGGGCCCGGCTTTTCTGGAGTGCAAGACCTACCGCGTCAAGGGGCACTTCGTCGGGGATCCGGAGAAATACCGCACGCGCGAAGAGGTGCAGAAAAACATCGACGAACGCGACCCCATCATGCTTTTCGAGCGGAAAGCGACGGAGAGCGGCGTGTTCGCGCCCAACGAGCTGACGGCGATTCAGGCCCGCGTGGACGCGCAGATCGCCGCCGCGCTGAAGTTTGCCCGAGAGTCGCCGGAACCGGCCGTGTCCGACCTGTTCGCGAACCTTTACGTGTAAATCCGACTGCAAATCCGAGGTGAAGAAAATATGAAAAACATTACGTTTTCCCAGGCCACGCTCGAAGCTATGGAAGAGGAAATGAGCCGCGACGCGTCGATTTACGTCATGGGCGAGGATATCGCGCGGCAGGGCGGCATTTTCGGCCAGTTCAAGGGGCTTCCCGACAAATTCGGCGACCGGGTGAAGGACACGCCCATCAGCGAGACCGCCATCATCGGCATGGCCGTGGGTTCCGCTCTCGCGGGAATGCGGCCCGTGGCGGACATGCACTTCGCCGATTTCGTGGGCGTCTGCATGGACGAGATATTCAATCAGATGGCCAAGGTGCATTACATGTTCGGCGGCCAGAAAACCGTTCCCGTGGTGGTGCGCGCCCCGGACGGCATCATCAATCAGGCCGCGGCCCAGCACTCCCAGTGCGTCGAGGCGTGGTTCGCGCATATTCCGGGGCTCAAAGTCGTCATCCCCTCCAACCCGGCCGACGCCAAGGGACTGCTCAAGTCCGCCATCCGCGACGACAACCCCGTCATCTACTTCGAGCATAAGGGGCTCTTCTCCATGAAGGGCGACGTGCCGGAGGGGGACCACCTCGTCGAGATCGGCAAGGCGCGTATCGACCGCGAGGGGACGGATCTGACGATCGTCACCTGGTCCATGATGACGCACCACGCCGCGAAGGCCGCGGACAAGCTGGCCGCCGAGGGCGTGAGCGTCGAGCTGATCGACCTCCGCAGCGTTTCGCCGTGGGATAAGGAGGCCGTTTTGAAGTCCGTCGCGAAGACCGGCCGCCTCTGCGTCGCGCAGGAGGCCGTGAAACAGGGCGGATTCGCCGCGGAGGTCGCCGCGACCGTCGCCGAGGAGGGCCTCGACTATCTGGACGCCCCCATCGTGCGGGTCGGGGCGCCGTTCAGCCCCGTTCCCTTCGCCCGTCCTCTGGAGCAGGCCTACCGAGTCACGGCGGACACCATTTACAACGCCGTCAAGAAAATTCTGTAGCCGGAGGTCGGGCTTATGGCAACGACAATCAACATGCCGAAGCTGGGACTCACCATGAACAGCGGTTCGGTGCAGGAATGGAAGAAAAAAATCGGGGAGCCCGTCAAGAAGGGAGAGCTGCTCTACGTCGTCGCCACGGACAAGCTCACGGTCGATGTGGAGAGCCCCGCGGACGGATTCCTGATCGCGATTGCGGTGAAAGAGGGAGAAGAGGTGCCGGTGGGCGCGCCCATAGGTTTCATCGGCGCCGAAGGAGAACAGGCGCCCGGCGCGGTTGCTTCGCCGGGGCCGGATTCGGCCGGTCTCCCGCTTCCGCAGGGGGCGGGGTCAACTGAGAAAGAAGCTCCGAAAACGGCCGCGAAGCTGACGGGCGCGGGGGATCGCCCCTCCTCGCCGAAGGCGAAGAAGCTCGCGCGGGAGAAGGGTATCGACCTGTCGGCGGTCGAGGGCACGGGGCCGAACGGATGGATCGTCGAGCGCGACGTCCTGAACGTTGCTCGGGGCGATATCGCAAATGCCGCCCGGGGCGGAAAGGCGTCTCCCGTCGCCGCGAAGATGGCGGCCGAGGCGGGGATTCCCCTCGAATCGTTCGGCGCGGACGGGCGCGTGATGAAGGCCGATGTCCTGGCCAGAACGGCGCGGGAGAGTTCCGTTTCTCCGGGGGGTTCGAGGCCCTCGGAGCGCCGGATTCCCGTCACGCCGATGCGGCGCGTCATCGGCGAAAGGATGCTTCAGAGCGTCACGACGATCCCCTCCGTATGCTTCTTCTCCGACGTGGATATGACCGCCTTGAACGCTCTTCGCGCCGCCTACAACGAAAGGCTTTGGAAGAAAGACTCCAAGGTCAGGATATCCGTCAACGATATTCTGATGAAACTCTGCTCCAAACTGCTTTTGGAGAATCCGATGGTCAACGCCTCGGTGGAGACCGAGAACGGGGAAATGAAGGCCTTCGTTCTCCACGATACCGTCAACGTGGGCTTTGCCGTCGCGCTGACGGGCGGTCTGCTCGTCCCCAACGTCAAAAACGTCGAGGCCAAGAGCCTGACGCGGATCGCGGAGGAACGCGCGGAACTCGTGGAGAAGGCGCGGAGCGGCGGGCTCACGCCCGACGAGATGTCGGGGGGAACCTTCACGATATCGAACCTCGGCATGATGGACATCGGAGCCTTCACGCCGATCATCAACCCGCCGGAGGCGGCGATACTGGGCGTGGGAACGACGGCGGAGAAACCGGTCGCCGTGAAAAACCGCGATTCGGAAGGCCACGTCCGGCAGGAAGGGAGCGAAGACGGGGAGTACGCCGTCGCCGTCCGTCCGATCTCGACCTTCTGCCTCTCCGCCGATCATCGCCTCGTGGACGGGGCGGACGCCGCCCGTTTCCTGTCGCAGGTGAAGGAACTCGTCGAAAATCCCGACCTGTTCCTGCTCTAGGGGGTGACGGCCGTGAGCAAGCGTGTCGTCGTCATCGGCGGAGGGCCCGGAGGATACGTCGCCGCGATCCGCGCGGCTCAATTGGGCGCCTCCGTGACCGTGATCGAGAAAAACAGGCTGGGCGGAACCTGCCTGAACGTGGGCTGCATCCCCACGAAAGTCCTGCTGCACTCGGCGGAGCTTTACACGGCCATGAAGGACGAGGGGCCGGGCATCGGCATTTTTGCCGACAACCTGCGCTTCGACTGGACTGTTATCGGGCAGCGTAAAAAGACTGTCGTGGATCACCTCGTCGGCGGCGTGGAAGGGCTTCTGAAGTCCAACGGTGTCGAGTGCGTCTACGGGGAGGCGCGCCTGACCGCGCCGGGCTCGGTCGAAGTGTCCGGAGCCGCGGGCGCGGGAACCGCAAGCGGAAGCGGAAGCCGTGTCATCGGGGCCGACGCCGTCATTGTCGCGGCGGGTTCGGAGCCGGCGTTTCCCCCGATTCCCGGGCTCGACCCGAAAGACCCGGACATCATCACGAGCGACGGCGCTCTGTCTCTCGGCGCGCTGCCCAAAAGCATCGCCATCGCGGGCGGCGGCGTCATCGGGGTGGAGCTGGCTTCCGTGTTCGCCTCGTTCGGCGTCTCCGTCACCGTCGTCGAGATGCTGCCGCGGATTCTGCCCAACGTGGACGCGGAGGCCGCCGCGATCCTGCGGTACTCGCTGGAGTCGAAAGGCGTGGTCTTTTACACGGGCGCGCGCCTTCAGAACGTCGCGCGCGGCGGAAACGCGCTGGAGCTGGACGTAGCCGCGGAGTCGGGGCCGGTTCGCCTGTCCGTCGAAAAATTGCTGGTCGCCGCCGGCCGGCGCCCCCGGACGGCCGGTCTGGGCCTGGAGGCCGCGGGCGTGAAAACGGATCGCGGGCGCGTCGTCGTGAACGACCGCATGGAGACGGGAGTTCCGAACGTCTACGCGATAGGGGACTGCGCGAGCCCGATCATGCTGGCCCACGTGGCCTCGCGGGAAGGGGAGGTCGCGGCGGAGAATATCATGGGACACCGGGCGGTCATGGACTACAAAACGGTGCCCAGCGCCATTTACACGTCGCCCGCCGTGGCGTCCGTGGGGCTGTCGGAAGAGGCCGCGGTCAAAACGGGGGTCAAGGTCCGCGTCGGGCGGTTCCCGCTGGCCGCGAACGGAAAGAGCGTTCTCTCGGGAGACTCCGGCGGCATGATCAAAATCGTGTCGGAGGAGCGGTACGGTGAAATTCTGGGCGTCCACATCGTGGGGGGCCCCGCCACCGACATGATCGGAGAGGGCGGCCTGGCGCTCCGCCTGGAGGCGACGCTCGACGAAATCGTCTCCGCCGTCCACGCGCACCCCACGGTCTCCGAGGCCCTCGGCGAGGCCGCCCTGGCCTCCTGGGGAAGGGCAATTCATCTGCCGAAGAGTTCTTGAGCGGAAGTTCGGAATATTGCCCTGACGTATTATAATAGCGATAAGTCAGTCAGCTCTGTCTGCCGTAAAAGGCGGAAATCATATCGAGGGGGTAGTGTAAGATGAAAAAGGTATTGGCTTTGGCGTTGGCAGCCGCGTTTCTGTGCGGCGGGATTTTTTCGGCTCCGGCTCTGGCGGCTTATAAGGACGAGTACAAGCTGGACATCGTACCGAACATCACCACGGGCTGGGGCATAGGCGCTCAGTATTTCACGGACTTGGTGAGAGAGCGCAGCGGCGGCAAGATCAACATCAAAGTGTACGCGAACTCCCAGTTGACCACGGGGCGGCAGACGAACTCCTTCATGCTGCTCCGCAACGGCACGATCGACTTCGCCTGTCAGTCCACGATCAACTACTCGTCACAGATTCCGGAGCTGAACCTCTTCGCTCTGCCGTTTTTCATGTCGGGACAGCCCGACCGCTACAAGGCCCTCGACGCGATCACGAACGGCAAAGCCGGCCAGCTGGTCGCGAAGGCCATCGAGGACAAGGGCGGGAAATTTCTCTGTTTCGGCGAGAACGGCTTCCGCGAAATAACGAACTCCAAGAAAGAGATCCGTTCCCCGGCGGACCTTCAGGGCTTGAAGATGCGCGTCGTCGGCAGCGCCCTTTTCCTCGACACGTTCAAGGCTCTGGGCTCCAACCCCGTGGCGATGCCGTGGAGCGACACGATGAGCGCGCTGCAGCAGGGCGTCATCGACGGGCAGGAAAACCCCATCAACACCTTCTATCCCAATAAAGTCTACGAGTACAACAAATACGTAACCAACTGGCACTATATGGGCGATCCCACCCTGTTCGTCGTGAACCCCAAAGTGTGGGACTCTTTCAGCGCCGAGGATCAGGAACTCATCCTGAAGGCGGCGAAGGAGGCGGCGGCCTACCAGATCGCTCTCGCCCGCGTGGGCATCGACGAGAAGGACGGCGGCAAGAACCTCGAATACCTGAAAAGCATCGGCAAGGTCCCCGAGGTCACCGATTGGGATGCGGAACTCCAGAGGGTCGGCATGGTCGTGACGAACCTGACGCCGGAGGAGACGCAGAAATTCGTCGAACTGACGAAGCCCGTCGTCGACGCTTGGCGGAAGACGATCGGCGAAGAACTGGTCAAGGCCGCCGAGGACGACATGGCGGCAGTAAAGTGAAGTAAATAAAGACCCTGGGCTCCGCCCAGACCCGGCAGGGGTCGCGGACCCCTGCACCCCGTTTTTTTTAATGACGGGTCCAGGGCCCGCGGCCCTGGCGGGGTTCGGGGTGGAGCCCCGAGGTTTTCTGTGCTGCGCGTCGGGGGAGGGGAATTCTCCTCCCCCTTTTTGTTGGGGGCTGCCCCCGAGCCGCAATTCAGGAGGTGTACATCTTGTTCCGAAAAATATGCGACCATTTCGAAGAAATCACCGGAGCCCTCATTCTGGCCGTCATGGTTTCGGTGACGTTTGTCAACGTCGTGACGCGCTACGTCATTATCTATCCCCTGGCGTGGACGGAGGAGATCACGGTCAGCATGTTCGTGTGGATCGTCCTGCTGGGAACTTCCGTAGCGTTCCGCAAGAACGCCCATCTGGCGATGACGTTCATCTACGATTTCATGCCTCTTTATCTGAAAAAAATCAGCCTCCTGATCGCCAACTCCATGTGCGTCGTTTTTTTCGCGCTGCTTATCTGGCTGGGAAGCGTTCAGGTGTGGGATGAAATAGAGCTGGGCGTCACTTCGGAGGCGCTGGCGATTCCGACGGCCGTCTATTCCGCGGGCATTCCCGTGTTTTCGGTGCTGATTATCGTGCGGATACTGCAGTCCTGCCGCGACATCGTGCGCGGCGGCAGCTACTAGAAGGAGGCGTTCCGATGTCTTTGCTGAAAGACCCCGTGTTCTGGACTTTGGCGCTCTTTCTCGTTCCTCTGGTCGTGCGCGTCCCCATCGGCGTCGCGCTCGGCATGGCGACGATCGTCGTCGTCTGGGTCTGGGACATGGGATACCAGATGCTTTCTTACAGCTTTTACGCCGGAATCGCGAAATTTCCCCTTCTGGCCATCCCGTTCTTCATTCTGGCGGGCATTATCATGGAAAAAGTCGGCATCGCCGAGCGCATCGTCGGGCTGATAAAGCAGATCGTCGGAGACGTGACCGGCGGGCTCGCGGTCGCGACGGTCATCGTCGCGGCGTTCTGGGGAGCCGTCAGCGGTTCCGGCCCGGCGACGGTGGCCGCCATCGGCCTGATCCTCATTCCCAGCATGGCCGACGCCGGCTACGACAAGGCGTTCGCCACGGCGACGGTCTCCGTCGCGTCGGGGCTCGCCATCATCATCCCGCCCAGCATCTCGTTCATCGTCTACGGCGACATCATGCAGCAGTCGGTGGGGGCCATGTTCGCGGCGGGCATCGTTCCGGGCATCATCGTCGCGGCGTTTCTGTGCGCCACGGTCTACGGCCTCAGCTGCCGGCACGGCTACAGGGGCGAGCCGAGAGGCAGCGCGCCCGTCGTGCTGAAAGCCCTCCGCGACGCCTTTTGGGGGCTGATGACCCCGGTCATCATTTTGGGCGGCATCTACGGCGGGGTGTTCACGCCCACCGAGGCGGCGGCCGTCGCCGCTTTTTACGGGCTCTTCGTGGGACTCTTCGTCTACCGGACCCTGACCTTCAAGGTGCTGTACGAAATCCTGAGCGAGAGCGTCGTCTCGACGGCGGTCGTCATGCTGGTCGTCGCCTGCGCCGGGCTCTATTCCTGGCTGGGGTCTACCGTCGGGCTCATCGACAGGATCGCGGGCATCCTGCTCGGCGTTTCGAGCAACCCCGCCGTCATCATGCTGATGATCAACATCATCCTTCTCTTCGCCGGAATGCTGCTGGACGCGAACTCCATCATGTACATCTTCCTGCCGATCCTCATGCCGATCATCCGCACGCTGGGCTGGGATCCCATCTGGTTCGGGGTCATCATGACGGTCAACCTCGCCATCGGGCAGGTGACTCCGCCCGTCGCCGTGAACCTCTTCGTCGGAGCCCGCATCAGCAACCTCACGATGGAGGACATCGCGAAGCCCGCCATCCCCTTGATCATCGCGGCCGTTTTGGCTCTGGCATTCCTGTGTGCCTTCCCGATTCTGACGGTCTACCTTCCGCGCTTAATGAAGCTGGCTTAATGAAATTGGCTTAATGTTTGCTTGACCGGGCAGGAGGCCGCTCATTCGCCGGGCGGCCTCCTGCCGCGCCATAGTATAATAGGCAAAAGAGACGTTTGAGTGTTTACGGCCGGAGTGGGTTTAAGGAGTTTGACGGACATGCACGAGTTATCGCTTGCGGAGGCAATCAACAACACGATTCAGACTTTATGCGCGCGTTCCTCCTGGACGCGGGTTCGCCATGTCGTCCTGAAGGTGGGGCGAATGCGGCAGATCGACCCGGAGCTGCTCTCCTTCGCGTTCAGCGTGGCCGGCAAGGGAACCGTCGCCGAGGACGCGGAACTCTCCGTCATCGAGCTGCCCGTCGTTTTCAAATGCAACGTCTGCGGCGAACGGACCACCGGCGAGAGCATGATTTTCGTCTGCCTGAACTGCGGCAGCACGAACGTGGATCTGCTCTCGGGCATGGAACTGACGATAGAATACATAGAAGTGGAATCCCGCGTAAACTAGAGCGGGACTGCGGACGGGTTCGCGGTGTCTGCGGTTCGGTTTTCCCGATTTTGTTTTCCTTATTGCCGAGGGAGATATTTGCGCAGGCAATCCAGCACCTCGTCGAAGTCCAAGGGCTTGCCCACGTGGTCGTTCATTCCCGCTTCAAGGCATTTTTCCACGTCCTCCCGGAAAACGTTCGCGGTCATGGCGACGATGGGGACTTCCTTCGCGCCCGGAACGCCCAGGGCCCGTATGCGCCTCGTGGCCTCGTATCCGTCCATCTCCGGCATCTGCACGTCCATGAAGATCATGTCGTAGCGCCCGGACTCCTCGCTGTACAGCCTCACCGCCTCCGCTCCGTTTTCCGCGCAGTCGATCGATAGCCCCGTCGGCTCCAGGAGCGTCAGCACGATCTCCCGGTTGATCTCCACATCCTCCGCCAGCAGGACGCGGCAGCCTTTGAAATCGTCTTCTCCGGAGAGGCTTTCTTCCGCCGCGCCCAGAGAACCGGCGCCCAGGGCCTCGTTGATGCAGTCGGCTATGGAGGACACGAACAGCGGCTTCGACAGGAACTTGTTCACCCCCGCGGCGCGGGCCTCGTCCTCCACCACGTTCCACTCGACCGCGG
>JAISMH010000038.1 GCA_031276855.1 Synergistaceae bacterium | reverse complement strand
TTCTTCGGTTTCGGCACTCTGGACATCCAGCTTTGCGTCTTCTTCCCCGTCGGCTATCCTGTCCGCCGCCTTCTCCGCCTCCAGATATTCTTCGCGGTTCGGGAAGTCTTCTTCGTCGCCGGGTGGCATTTCATAGTCTTCTTCGCCGGGGTCGTTCTGCGTTCCGTCCTGATAAAAGATCCGGTTCTCGGCGATTTCGCCGGGCGCGGCCAGCATACGGTCGAACACGCCGCGCACGTCGTAGTTGATGTCGACGTTCAGCTCCTCGACGTTCCGGTATACGGCGATAAGCCATTTCTTGAACTGCTCGATGACGCTGCGCAGTCCGACGGACGGGGCCGTCCCCTCTCTGAGGTATGCCTCGACGCCGCGCGCGAACTGTTCGTGCTGTTCGCGGGTAAGCGCCGTTTTCCCGTCGGAGCCCAGCCAGGCCGCGAGGGCCGACCAATCCGACTGCGATTGCGTGTCGGCCTTTCCGGAGTCGGTGAAATCCTGAAAATCTTTCAGGAACGCGTGCCCCGTCTCGTGGAGCAGCGTCGAGGCATCGGCCCTCTCGAAGAGATAAATGATTCGTACCGCCGGGTCAAACGCTCCACGCGGGGAAGTCTTTGCGCTTTCGTCGTTCTGCTCGAACACATACGGATTCCCCTGCGCGTCGTTGACGCCGCGGAGCATTTCGCGTATAGTGATTTTGGAGCCTCCGTTCTTAGTCGGCTCCGGTAGTGCTCTCGAAAGAGGTGAGCCGGTTAACGACTGAGAATCGGGGGTCTCTCTTTCTACTATCAAATCGAAAAGCTCTGCCTCAATGGGAGTAAAACCACTCTTGTCTTTTGTTTCATGTCCTACGACTCTTAACACATAGCTGCTGTCGCCGTTTTGTAATGGAACGTAAAGACGGTGTACGTTCTTCAAGTGACTCTTTTTCGTATCTTGATTTGGGAAGCTCTCGATTAAAACGGCGTTTTTCACGATGTCGTCGATAGACAAAAGGGCGGCATTTCTCGCGTCGTTTTCTTCTTGAGTTTGTCCCTTCCAAGACGACCACACAAAATGCTTTGCTGTGGAATTACTGGATATTTCCAGTCGCGCCTTCGAATCCGCGCTCAATCGCCCTTCCTTACTGATAACTTTCTTGACGTGGTTCAACAGTTCTTCCGGGGTCGAAAGTTGCGCGTCGATGTATTGCCCGAGGTCGATGTCTACAACATCGACTTCCGCATCCAAATCCACGTCGGCGTTTATCGGCTCGAAGAGTGCCGCCTCGCTCTCGAAGGTCGCGAAGTCTTCTCTTTGTATCCCCGCAAGCGCCCGGTTGAACCACTCTTCCGGCGTTATCCCTTCCTGGTCGGCCCTCACCATCGCGCGGGCCGACCAGATGGCGGCCGCGCCCTTCGCCTCTTCCTCGCTCCGCCCGGCCTGTATTCCCATCTCGGCCACGCGGTCGAACACCTTGGTTCTCGCGTTCTCTTTGAGTTAAAGTTGATATTTTTTATCAGGTATGATATTCTCCCCAGTATGGCGGAGGTTCGTGAGGGAAGGCCCGTAAAAAGCCGCAAATGAGGAGGAAGAAGCGTCGTGAAACTTTCTACGGTAACGCGGTATGGGCTTCGCGCTCTTTTCGACCTTTGTTCGCAGGAAAGAAAAGACGGAGGAAAGCCCGTGGCCGTCGGCGACATCGCGCGGCGGCAGGACATTCCCCTCAACTACCTGGAACAGCTTTTCGTCCGGCTACGGCGCGGGAATCTGGTCAAAAGCGTCCGCGGCGCGCAGGGGGGTTACGTCCTCACCCGCCCCGCGAACGAGATTACCGTGGCGGAGATCGTGCGCGCCCTGGGCGAGTCGATCGCTTTCGGAAACTGCCAGACGGACGCCGGATGCCACAACATGCCCCAATGCCCTACTTATGGTTTATGGCGACGTCTGAAAGACTCCATAGACGATATTCTCGAAAACACGACTCTCGAAGACCTTGCGGAGGAGCATCGGGCGAACATGGAAAACGCGGACAAATCCGACGCGGAAGGGCCGGACCGGGAGGAGTTTTTCGCCCCGGCGTCGGAAACCGCCGAAAGCGGCTCCTGAAGAACTCTTGCGGAGCCCTGTAACGGCTGAAAATGAATTTTTTATTTTATTTTTTCTTTAATTCAGGAGGGTTAAAAAATGCAGAACGTTTATCTCGACTACTCGGCGACGACACCGACCGATCCGGAAGTGCTGGAGGCGATGACGCCTTACTTCACGGAGTTTTTCGGAAACCCGTCTTCCATCTACTCCCTGGCCTCGAAGAGCCGCGCGGCGATAGAAAAAGCGCGCGGCCAGGTCGCCGCCGCGCTCTCCGCGCAGCCGGAGGAGATCTTTTTCACCAGCAGCGGTACGGAGGCCGACAACTGGGCCCTGAAAGGAGCCTTTGAAAAGCTGCGCTCCAAGGGGAACCACATTATCACGACAAAAATCGAACACCACGCCATCCTCCACACGGCGGACTACCTCGAAAAAACGGAGGGCGCGAGCGTCACCGCGCTTCCGGTGGACGCGGAGGGGAAAATCCGTCTGGACGACCTCAAAGCCGCCGTCACGGACAAGACGATTCTGGTCTCCGTCATGTTCGCCAACAACGAGGTCGGAACTATCCAACCCATAAAAGCCATCGGCGAGTTCTGCCGCGAAAAGGGCATTCTCTTTCACACGGACGCCGTTCAGGCGGCCGCTCAGGTGCCCATCGACGTGAACGAGCTCCGCATCGACCTGATGTCCCTGTCGGCCCACAAGATGTACGGCCCCAAAGGGACGGGCGTGTTTTTCATGCGCCGGGGCGTCAAGCTGGAAAACTTCGTCCACGGCGGCGGGCAGGAAAAGGGCCGGCGCGCCAGCACGGAAAACATCGCGGGCATCGTGGGCATGGGCTTCGCCATCGAAAAAATGAAGGCCCGCATGCCGCAGGAGAAGGCCCGCCTCACGGCTCTCCGCGACCGCCTGATCGACGGTGTCCTGAAGGCCGTTCCGCACGCGAAGCTGAACGGCGCGAGGGGCGAAGAACGCCTTCCGAACAACACGAACTTCAGCTTCATCGGCATCGAGGGAGAGACGCTGCTGCTCGACCTCGACTCGAAGGGAATATCCGCCTCGACGGGCAGCGCCTGCACCTCGGGCTCCCTCGATCCCTCCCACGTTCTGATGGCCATGGGGCTCTCGCACGAGCAGGCGCACGGCTCCCTGCGCATGACACTGGGGCGCGGCACCACCGACGAGCAGATATCCTACGTTTTGGACGTCCTGCCCGCCATCGTGAGCAAGAGACGCTCCATGTCTCCGCTCTGGGAGGACTATCAGAAGAAGACAGGAGAAAAATAAATGGACTACAGCGACAAAGTGATGGATCACTTCAGCAACCCACGCAACGTGGGCGAGATCGAGAACCCGGACGGCCTGGGCGAGGCGGGGAACCCCAAGTGCGGCGACATCATGAAGATATACCTGAAGGTGAAGGACGGCCCCGGCGGAGCGGTCATCGAGGACGTGAAATTCAAGACCTTCGGGTGCGCCTCGGCTATCGCGTCGTCCAGCATGGCGACGGAAATGATCAAGGGCAAGACGGTGGACGAGGCGTGGGCGATGACGAATGTCGCCGTCGCGGAGGCGCTCGACGGGCTTCCCCCTATCAAGATGCACTGTTCCGTCCTGGCGGAGGAGGCCATTCACAAGGCGATCAACGACTACCGCGAGAAACACGGGCTCGAAGTCATTCCGATCCGTGAATTCGACCATGAGAGCGCGCCCCGGGCCTAGCCCGGGACTCGCCTCCGAAAAACGGGACATGCCCGCCGCGAACGGAAAAAGAGATGCAAAACGAGACGAAAGAGAGCGCTGCCCGTGGTGCGGAACGGACGCACTCTACGTGCGGTATCACGACACGGACTGGGGCGTTCCCGCGCGGGACGACAGGAAACTTTTCGAGTTTCTGATCCTGGAGGGGGCCCAGGCCGGACTTTCGTGGATCACGATTCTCAGGCGGCGTGAAAGCTATCGCGCCGCCTTTGCCGGTTTCGACCCCGAGAAAGTCGCGCGTTTCGGGCCGGCCGATATCGGGCGGCTTCTGGGCGATGCCGGAATCATCCGCAACAGGAGCAAGATCGAGAGCGCGATCCGAAACGCCCGCGCGTTTCTGACCGTCGCGGAGGAATTCGGCTCGTTCGGCGCGTACCTGTGGGATTATGTCGGCGGCGAGCCGATCGTCAACCGCTGGGACGCTCCTTCCCAAGTTCCGACAGTCACGCCTCTGGCCGAGAAGATCAGCAAAGACATGAAGAAGCGGGACTTTTCTTTTTTCGGCCCCACCATCTGTTACGCCCACATGCAGGCCACGGGCATGGTCAACGACCACCTGACGTCCTGCTTCACCAGGGCCGTGGGCCCTGGACCCGTTATGGGTGTGACGGAAGCGGGAGAAGGCGCCCTTCCGTCGGTCGGGGTGGGAGGTTCTGCGCGCGTCTGTTGCCTGGGTTCTTGACATTGCTTTCTTTCAGTGGAGCAATATCCGGTATATACGGTGCTTTGAGTAACCGTGTCCTGAAAAAAGACGCCTGACACCTGCGACAGACGAACAAAGAATTGAGCCCGTTCAAGCTCTGTTTGCTCACCACGGCAACCGAAGCGGGTTCCGCGGCGCGGGATCACATGTCGAAGTATCGAATCGGATTCCTGTCTCCGCGCTGACGGAAGTCGGCCCGGCGGTTGCAGTATTTGGCGCCCGCAGGCTTGGGGCAGGGGCGTCTTTCGCCGGAGCGGAGCAAAACAAAACGTCCCGCCTTTCAGAGAGCCGAGGTGCGGCTTTCCGAAAAGACGGGACGCTGAGTTTCGGCGGGGCGGGGGTTCGAACGTTTACAGTTTTTCCAGATGCGCGTTCACGGCCTCGACCGTCTTTTCGTAGACGGAGCTGAAGTTCGCGAAGGACTCCGCGGTGTCGGCGTCCGTTTTAAGCAGGGCCTCCAGCGCGGGGCTGATTTCGTAGAGCTTCATCATGGAGAGATTGGCCGCCACTCCCTTGATGGTGTGTACGCTCTTGGCCGCGGCGGCGCGGTCGTCGGCCTCGATCTCCCCCTTCAGCTGCGCGACCTGCGCGGGCGTGTCTCTGAGGAACGTGGACAGCAACATCTTGAAGAGCTTGGCGTTTCCTCTGATTCTCTCCAGCGCCTTGCCGGCGTCCAGGTATTCTTTGATTTCCGCTTCGTTCATATTAACAAAGCTCCTTTCGGCAGATTCGGGTTCCCGTAAACTCACAAAACGCCTGAGAATATAGAAAACTTTCGGAGATTCCCTATATGCGGCCACAATGATAGCATATATAATAACGGCGTCAAACACCGTGTACAACGGGCGCAGGCGGCGAACAAGGGGTTTTTCGGGCTTGCGGGGAGCGGGCCGGGGAGCTTCGCGGGTCTTCCGAAGAAGGCGGACTGCGCCCTGAAAGAGAGGGAAAAATGACACCTGTTTTTTGGGGAATGGCTGTTCTCCTGCTCCTGTGGGCGGGATTCTTTCGGATGCGGAAACCGCTTTGCGCGGCGCGGGCCTGGGCCGGGGAAACCGGCGTCGAATGGACCGCGGATCTGCTGGATCGTCTGGACATCGGCGTCAGCGTTTCGGACTGCGAGACGCGGGAACTCCTGTACGTCAACAGAAAAATACGGGAGGAATTCAATATCCCCCAGGACCTGACGAAGCATTTCTGCTGGGAAATCCTGGGGAACGGCGCCTCCGTCTGCGAACACTGCAAAGCCGGGGCGGAAAGCCGCGTCTGGGAGAGCTTCAACCCCCGGACGGAAAAATATTACAAAAACGTCGAGACCCTCATCTCGCGGCAAGACGGCGTAAAGATCCACATGCACCACCTGATCGACGTCACGCAGTACCGGCGCGCCGAGACCGCGCTCGAAGAGCGCGAGCGGGACTTGGAGGAGGCGCTGCAGAGCGCCCGGAAGGCCGACCGCGCCAAAAGCGATTTTCTCTCCCGCATAAGCCACGAGATCCGCACCCCCATGAACGCGATCATCGGCATGACGAAGATCGCGCGGCAGTCGTCGGACATGGGCAAGATGCAGGATTGTCTGGAGAACATCGGAAATTCGTCCCGGCTCCTCATGGGACTCCTGAAAGATATTCTCGACATGTCCGCCATCGAGGCGAAGCGACTCGAACTGGCGAACGCGCCTTTCGACCTTCGGAGAATGCTGGCCGGCGTCTGCAGCTCGATCGGCGCGGACGCCGAGGAGAAAAATCAGACCGTGACGTCCCAGGTGGACGACTCCCTCGGCAGACTGTACGTCGGCGACGAAATGAGGCTTGCGCAGGTCGTTTTCAACCTGATGACGAACGCCGTCAAGTTCACCCCGGAGGGGGGCCGCATCACCCTGAAGGCCCGGCAGACAGAAGCGAACGGGACGGAAGCGATGGTCGAAATATCGGTGGAGGACACCGGTATCGGCATTTCCCCGGAGAACCTCGCGAAGATCTTCACCCCCTTCGAGCAAATCGAGGGCGGAATCGCGCGCAAGTTCGGCGGCATGGGCCTGGGCCTGGTCATCGGCAGGAACATCGTGGAATTGATGGGCGGAACGTTCGACATTCGCAGCAAAGAGGGCCGGGGCAGCGTTTTCTCCTTCACCGTCAGGCTCTCGCTTGTGCCCGCCGAAGAGGCCCCGGCGTCCTTCCGCCCGGCGCCGGAGTCCTCCGCCCCGGCCGCGGAGACGCCGCCGGAGGAGGAACAGGAAGTCCCGGCTTCCGCGGACTTCGACAAAGGGCGGCTGCTGCCTTTTTTCGACGCCGAAGAAGCCCTGGCCCACCTCAAGGGCCGCCGCAAGCTCTACGCGATTCTGCTGCGAAGCTACATGAAAAACGACATGCTCGAAAAGATAGAAGAAGCCCTGCCGAGGCAGGATTTCGACGAGGCTTTGCATAACGCGCTGGCCCTCAACAGCATCGCCGTCAACCTGGGACTGAGGAACCTGCAGTTCAGGATGGCCTTTTTGGTGGAGGCGCTCCGCAACGGCATCACGGACAAGGGCATTTTGGGGAAGGTCAAACTTTCGGCGGAGGAGACGCGCCGCCTCGTGCCCGACATGATCGCCCATCTCGAGAAAGGGAGCTCTCAGCCATGAAAAACAGGAAAAAGGACACCGTGCTGGTCGTCGACGACGTGGACATGAACCGCATGATTCTCGAAGCCATCCTGTCCGACGATTACGATGTCCTCCAGGCGGAAAACGGCTTCGCGGCCATCGACATCCTGTTCAACGCCGTGGACCTGCCGGCGATCGTTCTTCTCGACATCATGATGCCCGAGATGGACGGCTTTGAGGTGCTGGACCTCATCAAATCCAACAGCCGCACGGCCGACATCCCCGTGGTGTTCATCACGGCGGCGGACATCGAAAGCACGGAGACGCGCGGCCTCCGCGCCGGGGCCGTGGACTACGTCTCGAAGCCCTTCAACCCCGAAGTGGTCAAGGCCCGCTTGGACAACCATCTGGAGCTCAAACGCTACCGCGACAACCTGGAGGAGTCGGTCGAGGAAAAGGTCCGCCAGCTGATACGCGGCAAGGAAAACATGCTGGAGACCCTGGCGACGGTCATCGAGTACCGCAACCTGGAGTCCGGCCACCACGTCAGAAGGACGAGCGTCCTGTCGAGAAAACTCGTGAACCGCATGTTCGACATTCCCTACTACGCGCGCCAGCTGAACGACATCCACTACGAAAGTATGCTGAAGGCCGTGCCCATCCACGACATCGGCAAGATCGGGGTTCCCGACAACATCCTGCTCAAGCCCGGTCGCCTGACGGCCGAGGAGTTCGAGGTCATCAAGACGCACACCACCATCGGGAGCGACATCATCGACACGCTCCTGACCCACGACGAGGGGGACGAGTACCTGCTGCACTGCCGCGACATCTGCCGCCATCACCACGAGCGATTCGACGGCAAAGGCTACCCCGACAAGCTGGCGGGGGAAAACATCCCCCTCTCGGCCCGCATTCTGTCGATCGTGGACGTCTACGACGCCCTGGCGAACAGCAGGGTCTACAAACCCGCCATCCCCCACGAGGAAACCGTGAAGATCATTCAAGGCGGCTCCGGAACCCAGTTCGACCCCGGAATCGTCAACGCCTTCATGGACATACACGAATCGTTCCCGTCCCTCTCGCTCGACGGCGACGAGCACGGGAGCTGAGGGCGAACGGGTTTTTGTGTCAGCCAAGACAGGCGTTTATCACACGCGAAATTTTTTTGCTTTTTTCCGTACCGCGAAGATGGCATTTCGGACTTTTTTACGCTAGACTGTAAGGAAGGTAACTCGGATATTGTTTTGAAATTCATATAGAAATCGAGGGACAGAGGATGAAAACATACCTGCGCGTCCTGGAGGCAATCGAATCCTCGGGGGTGAAAGCCTGGCTCGTCGGGGATCCTGTACGTGATGTCGTCATGGGCGTTCAGCCTCTGACTTTGAGCGTCGTCGTCGAGCGCTGCGATCTCGAAGCCCTGAAAATATCGCTGGGCGGGGGCGCGATTCTGGGTGCCGCACCCTTTCTTATCCTGCACTCCACCCTCCTCGGCAGCAAGGTCGAGATCTCCTGCATGCAGCGCGATTCCATAGAAGAGGATCTCGCCCGGCGGGACTTCAGCATGAACGCCATCGCCATACGAAGCGACGACAGTTTCGTGGACCCCTTCAACGGTCGTCACGACATCCGAAACGGCCTCATCCGCCTCACCGCCGACGACATTGAACTGGTGAAAAGCGACCCCATCCGCATTATCCGCATGTTTCGCTTCGCGGCGGAGCTGGACATGCACATTTTCTGGAAAAGCGAGGCGGACGTGCGCACCTTCATCCAACGCAACGAGGAACTGATCCGCAGCATGCCGCTCGAACGATGGGGGCGCGAGATTCTGAACGGAATGAGGCGCTGCCCTTACAATTTCATCTACCTGTGCGACCATTACCGCCTTTTGCCCTTTTTCCTGAGCGAGCTGGAGGAATTGAAGAACGTTCCCGTCGAGGGCGGAGGCTCCCTTTTCGACCACACCCTCGACACGCTGCAGATCGTGCAGACGTTTCTTTCCGGGCGCAAGCACAGAGAGAACGACATGGCGTTTTCTCTGGCCTCCCTTTTCCACCACGCGGGTTCCGCCGTCAATCAGCCCTCCGACACGACCAAGGCGGCGGGGATCGCCGCGCGGCACCTCAAGAGTTGGAACGTCGGCACGGATACCCTGCGCATGGTCTCCACCATTATCAGGCACTACCGGATGCCCTATGTCTCCGTGACGGAGGAGGAGTTCGCCCGCGCGATCCTGAAGCACGGCGAGGAAACCATAAACATCATCGTCGATTTCGCGATCTGTAACTCCCAGGCGGACAAGATGAAAAACATGGAAACCCTGGCCTCCAATAAATGGAAGCTGGGCGAGGTTCTCCGCCGCTACGAGGAAATGCGCCGCCGCATGGAGGGCAATCCCCGGTATCTCTCCGGCGACGAGGTGATGAATATCCTCCGTCTCCAGCCCGGCAAAGCCGTCGGGGAGATTCTGGACGATTTGGATATCGCCGTGGGAACCGGGCTTGTCAACAGCAAGAAGGAAGCCTCGGACTGGGTTCTGAAACGTGGGAGCGCCGTCTGACACGATAGCCGCCATCGCCACGGCGTGGGGCGAGGCCGGAATCGCTATCGTCCGGCTCTCGGGCGCTTCCGCAGCGGAGGCGGCGGGGGCGGTTCTGCGTTTCGGCGGGGGGGCGGAGTTTCCGCCTCCTCGCGTGATGTGCCTGGCGTCTCTCACGGACGAGGGCGGGCGGGTCATCGATCGGGTGCTGGCTGTGTACTTTCGGGCCCCCCGAAGCTACACGGGAGAGGATGTCGTGGAGATCCACACGCACGGGGGAACGCTGGCGGCGCAGCTCTGCCTCGAAAGCCTGTTCCGCCGGGGCGTTCGGCTCGCGGACCCCGGAGAGTTCACGAAGCGCGCCTTTCTGAACGGGCGCATCGACCTCTCCCAATCGGAGAGCGTGCTGGGGATCATCCGGTCCCGCAGCGCGGAGGCCCTGCGGGCGGCGGCCCGCACCCTGTCGGGTGAGCTTTCCTCCTTCGCCGGGGGAATTCGGGAGGATCTTCTGGAGCTGCAAAGCTCGCTCGAGGTGGGTTTGGATTTCCCCGAGGAAGGCCTTCCTTATCGGAGCGCCGAGGATTTGCTGGGCTCCGTCTCGACCCTGAAACTGAGCCTGGAAGACCTGCTGGATCGCTGTTCCGTCGGCCTTTTGCTGCGGGAGGGCATCCGCGTCGCTCTGACGGGGCGCCCCAACGTGGGCAAGTCTTCTCTTTTGAACGCCCTTCTCAAGCAGTCGCGGGCGATCGTCACGGCGCTGCCGGGGACGACGCGCGACGTCATCGAGGAATCCATCACTTACCGGGGCGTGCCCATCCGCCTCGTCGACACGGCGGGGCTGCGTTCTCCGGCCGACGAAATCGAGGCCAGCGGCATCGCGCGGACGCGGGCCGAGCTGAAACGCTCGGATGTCTGTCTCTGGCTTCTCGACGGTTCCCTCCCCCTGGACGACGAGGAGCTTTCGTACATCGAACAGCTCCGTGACAAAGACCATATCGTCGTCCTGAACAAGGCGGATCTGACCCCGGCGGTCACGGAGGACACAATCCGCGCGCTGTCCCCCGAGAGTCCCGTGCTTTCGCTCTCATCAAAGACGGGTTCGGGACTGGACCTTCTCAAGGACGCCATTCTTTCGCTCACGACGGACAGCGGGGCGCTCGACGCGGGGCTCAACGTCACGGCCCGTCAGCTGGGCGAGGTGCGCGACGCGCTTTCCGCCATCGCCGAGGCGGAGACGGCCATCGCGGACGGCTTGGGCCAAGATGCCGCCGCGAGCCTGATCGCGGCGGCGCGGCTCTGCTTGGAGCGCCTTTTGGGGCTCCGCTGCGACGACGCCCTTTTGGACAGCGTATTCAGCCGTTTTTGCGTGGGAAAGTAGAATAAGAGCAGAGTATAGGGAAGAATGTCCCTCGTCCTTTATTCTTTTGCGCCCTCGGGGAATGGCCGGCGGCGTCATTTTTTTGCCAATCCCATTTTTGCCAATCTTAAAGAAGGAGGTGAGTGTGTGATGGAAGATGCGAAGACGGCCGTGCTGATCGGCTCGCTGTTCGCGCTGACGGGCGTATTTTCCGCCTTCTGCGCCATGAAAGACTACGAATGGTTTATGGGAAGCCGCAAGGCGGCGTTTCTTGTGAAAATATTCGGCCGCAAGGCCGCCAGAATGTTTTATATCGTCCTGGGCCTGCTGCTCGTCGCCGCCGGCTGTGCCATCCTGCTGACAACGGCAGTTAAAATGTGGTAACGGATTGATACAGGAGCAGCCTGTTTTCCCGTTTTTGTTTTCGCCTTTCTGCCGGAACATCGTTGCGCGCCGTTTCGCGGCGGCGGTATAATTGAGCGCGCGAAGAGGGGTGAAGTGCCATGCGCAAAGACTCTGTCAATATCGAAGTCCCGGAGATCCTTCCGCCGTCGGATGATGGCGTGTTCAAAACGCTGCTGACCCACCCGAATGCCGGGCCCTGTCTGAGGGACATCATTTCCTCCAACATCGGCTTGACCGTGAAGGAAGCGACGGTGCGGAATACCGAACTCCCCATCAGCGACGTACTGGAGAAACGGGAACGGTTCGACGTGAGCTGTGAGATAGACGGCGGAGGTCAGGTCGAGGTCGAAATGCAGGCGGAACCGATGGAGGGCGACAGTTTGTTGCACGGGCACACCAACATGAAGAACCGGGCGATCTACAACGTGTGCGATTTGCACTCCAACCAGAGAGGAGTCGGCGTTTCATATGGAAAGCTGGCCCGGACGTACCAGATCACGTTCTGCGGATACACGGTCTTCAAGAACAGGGAAAACTGTTTCAGCCGTTTCAGCTTTCGGAACGAGGAGGGCGAGGAACTGGCGGACGCGGTAAGCATTCTGTTTGTGGAGCTCTCGAAACTGGAGCGTGTGCTGAAGAAGCCCGTCGGCGCGATGACGGGCGCGGAAATGTGGGCAATTTTTCTGGTCTGCGCGAACAGCCCGAAGCACAGAGAGTTGCTGAAGGAGATAATCGGCGCGAGGGAGGCGATACGAATGGCATACGATCTTCTGACGAGCATCAGTCAGGACGCGGACGAACGAGCCCGTTTCCGGGCGCGGCGCAAATTCCAGATGGATTGGGAACACACTCGGATTGTGTCTTTCGAGGAAGGAGAACTTAAAGGCAGGCTTGAAGGCAGACTTGAAGGTGAACTCGAAGGCAAGCTCGAAGTCGCGCGCAATTTGCTGGCGAACGGCGTCGCGTCGGATATTGTTGTCCGAAGCACCGGCCTGTCCCCGGAGACAATCCAGGAATACGCGCAGAAGGACTGGCCGGGCGCAAGCTGATTGCGTTATTCCGCGCCTGAAACGGCGCGGCCGTGTTTTGTTTTTTCCTCGTAGGGTTCCGTGTGCAGGGTGATCAGCGCGCTCTTCCCCAAAAGAGCCCGCAGCCTTTCTTCGAGGGCTGTCGCGATGTCGTGCGCGTGTCTCAGGGACATCTATCCGTTCAACAGAATGTGGGCCTCGAGCGCCGCGTAAAAGCCGATTCTTCTCGTCCTGATTTTATGTATGTCGAAAATCTCCGGGAACTCCAGGGCCGTCTTTCGTATCGACTCGACCTGCGACGGGGCCAGCGAGGTGTCCAGAACCTCACGGATGCTGTTCCAGAAAATGGAAAGCGCCGCGTGAAGGATAAAGACGCTGACCACCACGGCCGCCACCGGGTCCAGAACCGTCCATTTCCCGCCGCCCGCCAGACTGCCGCCGATCCCCAAAAGCGACCCAACGGAAGACAGCGCGTCCGTGCGGTGGTGCCAAGCGTTGGCTTGAATGGACATGCTGTTCAGCCGGCGTCCCTGCGCGAGGGTGCAGCGGTACAGGCCCTCTTTGGAGAAAATCGACACCAGAGCCATCCAGAACGCGACCCATCCCGGACTGCCGATCGATTCCCCCCGCATGGCGCGGAGAATGCCGGCGCTCCCCTCGAAGAAAATCCCCAGCCCCACCGTCAGCAGCACGAGGCCGCAGAAGGCCGCCGTCAGCGTCTCCACGCGGCCGTGTCCGTAGGCGTGATCCTCGTCGGCCGGCTTGCCGGTGTATCTCAGTCCCAGAAGCACGGCAAAGTCCGTCAGGAGATCCGACAGAGAATGCGTCGCGTCGGCGATCATCGCGTCGCTGTGCCCCACGACCCCGGCCGCGTACTTCCCCGCCGTCAAAACGACGTTGACGCCCAAGCCGAACAGCGTCACGGACATGCCCGCTTTCGCCCGATCGGCCTCCGCGCGGCTGAGATCTTCGCGGGCGCTGCCGTCCGCCGTCACTTCGGCACCTCGGAGCCGCCGGAGCGTGAACTTTCTCTGAAGGACGCGCCTCCGGGCGAGGCGTTTTTGGGGCCGAACGCACCCGGAGCGAGTCCGGACAGGATGTTCGTCTCGAAAGAGTACGCGACGGCGGCGTTTTCCCGCTCTCTCTTGAGCGCCAGATCGACGAGCCGGCCGAGAAGCTCCCCGAAAGAAAGCCCCGTCGGCTCCCAGAGGTAGAACGACAGAGAGCCCGGAATCGTGTTGACCTCGTTGACCCACAGCCGTCCGCTCTCCCCGTCCATCAGGAAATCGACCCGGGCGACGCCGCGGCACCCCAGAGCGTGAAAAGCCCTCAGCGCGAGGCTTCGGACCTCCTCCCGCAGTTCCGGGGAAATATCGGCCGGGAATTTTCTCCGGGCCGCGCTCATCCCCTTCGCCCCCGTCTTGCCGCCGGAAAGGTATTTGTCGCTGTAGTCCAAAATGAGGTGCGCCCCCAGGGGCTCCTCGCACTCCGAGGCGGCGGCGGAGTCCGGGTCCCCGAGGACGGCGCAGTTGAGCTCCCTCAGGCAGGGCACCGCCCGCTCGGCCAAAGCGGCGTTCGCGTAGTGAAAGACCGTTTCGAGGGCCTCCCGCAGTTCCTCCGCTTTCGATACCTTCGCGATTCCGATGCTCGAACCCAGGTTCAGGGGCTTGACGACCATGGGAAAGGAGACGGATTCTTCGAGGTGTCTCAGAACGCTCTCCGTGTCCCGGAAAAACGTCTTCACATCCACGCGCTCGCAGTCCAGTACGGGAATCCCGGCGTCCCTGAGAACGGCCTTCGTCATGTGCTTGTCCATTCCGACGGCGGACGCGGCGACACCGCTTCCGGCGAAGGGCACGGACAAGGTTCTGAAATAGCCCTGCAGTGCTCCGTCCTCCATGTTCGTCCCGTGCCCGACGGGGAAAGCGACATCGGCCGCCCGGCAGACGGAACAGCCGAAGCGCTTCATCGGATACCGCACCAGAAGCAGGCGGCCGTCCTCCTGAACGCCGATGACCCGTCGGCTTTTTTTAAGGAGCGCCGGGATGTCCCGGTATTCCCCGATCTCGCCGAGCGCGTCCCCGACGTACATGAGCCCCTCTTTGGAGACGTACACCGGAAAAGCGTCGTATTTTTCTTTATCGAAACCATGAAGCGCCTGCAGGGCGGAGATGACGGACACCTCGTGCTCCACGCTTCTGCCTCCGAAAAAAACGCCCACGCCTATCGCCATCAGGAACCCTTCCTTTATATAGATAAAATCACTGAAATTCCGCGAACGACGCAGAAAGTTTATGCCATGCGGAGTGAAGGCGCAAGGCCCGCATATAGGGAATACATAGGGTAAAATAATCTTAAAATGTGCGGAAGGAGAATTTGTTATGTCTGAAAGCGCTATGCAATCTCCCCAGGAAATTGACGCCGCCTGGCAGATGTTTGAAGACCTGGGGCGGGAAAATGGGATGCATTTCTGGTGGGCATCGGATTTAATGTCCTTTCTCGGCTATGAATCGGGCAATATTACCAACTCTCCGCCCATACAACGCGCCATGACGGCATGCAACGCGCTGAATGTGCCTATACATGAATCTTTTTGCAGTGAAGAGCGGGAAATTGACGGCAGAAAGTACATTGATTTTAAGCTTTCTCGCTTTGCGTGTTACCTGGTAGCGATGAACGCCGATTCGCGCAAAGAAAGAGTAGCTCGCGTTCAGGTCTATTTTGCGGCACTTGCGGCTCAGGTACAGCAGTATTTGGAAGAACGGGAAAGCATTGACCGGGTAATCAACCGGGAGCACATTGCACAGCAGGAAAAAATTTTGTCGGGCACGGTTTACCGTCATGGCGTGGAAAACTACGCGCTGTTCCGAGACGCGGGTTATCGCGGCCTCTATAACAGGGGCATTTCTGACTTGAAAAAATTTAAGCATGTTCAAGAAGGTTCTTTGCTGGATTTTATGGGAAGCGCGGAATTGGCGGCAAATATTTTCCGCATATCTCAAACGACGCAGAAAATAGAAAATGAAGATATCCGCGGCCAGCGGCCGTTGGAAACTGCCGCAGAAAAGGTGGGAAAGATAGTCCGTCAGGCAATCAAAGACGCAGGAGGCACAATGCCGGAGTATTTGCCGCCCGCCGAGCATATCAACAACGTAAAAAAAGGCTTGAAGGAAGCTAATCGGACGTTCAAGAAATTGGATGCGCCTGAAAAAAAACCGAAGCAAAAGAAGCCGAGCTAAGAAGCCAGCCGGTCCATTGTTTTTCATTTCTTATCTTGAGATAGAAAGTGAACATTGCTGCCTTAAACCTGCAAGAGGGGGAATGACGTTTTGAAGGCTGTCAGAATCGCTTCGCCGGGTAACGTTGAAATCGTCGATTTGCCGAAACCGATGCCAAAGCCGGGCGAGGCGCTGCTCAGGCTGCTTTACGGCGGGATTTGCGGCAGCGACCTGGGGTCTTACCGCGGGACGTTCGCCTATTTTGAATACTCGCGCGTACCGGGGCACGAGTTTTCCGCGGAGATAGCCGAAATCAACGGCGACGGAAATCCGGAATACGCTCACCTGAAGGCGGGAATGATCGTGACCTGCAACCCGTACTTCAACTGCGGCAAATGTTACTCCTGCAAGCGGGGCCTGGTCAACTGCTGCGAGAACAACCAAACTTTGGGCTGTCAGCGCGAGGGAGCTTTCGCGGAGTACGTGACGATGCCTCTGCCGAGAATTTACGACGGCAAGGGCATCGACCCGAAAATCCTCGCCCTTATCGAGCCGTTTTGCATCAGTCACCACGGCGTTTCGCGGAGCGGGGTCAAGCGCGGCGACAGGGTGCTTGTCGTGGGCGCGGGCACGATAGGAGTTTTGGCCGGCGCGGCCGCCAGGGCCAGGGGAGCGGACGTTTATATGACCGACGTGGCCCCCGCCAAGCTGGAATACGCCATGCGGTTCGGATTCAAGGGTTCTTTTGTGAACGCGGCCGGGACGTTCGAGAAGAACGTCCGCGAAATAACAGGCGGCGACGGTTTCGACGCGGCTATAGAGGCCGTGGGCCTTCCCTCGACATTTCAGAACTGCGTAGACGCGGCGGCGTTCGGCGGCAGCGTTGCGCTCATCGGCGTGGGCAAACAGAATCTCGATTTCAACTTTACCCTCATCCAGAAGAAGGAACTGAATGTTTTCGGGTCGCGCAACGCTCTGAAAAAAGATTTTTTGGAGCTTATCGACTTGGTCAAAGAAGGGGGTGTCGATTTAGGCCGTATCGTGACAAACACATACGCTTGGACGGACGCGGCGGCGGCATTCGCCGACTTTGACAAAAACGCGGGCAGTATGCTGAAAGTCGTGCTGGATTTCACGAAGTGAGATTGGAAGGCGCAGCGTAATGGGGTTCGGGGACGAGTCCCCGACGGGGTATGGGGCCGCGCCCCATGTTTTTTGTTTATTTTATTTTAAGAAGGAGGAGATTTTCATGGAAACGAGAAAGGTTTTGGCGGCGGCGTTTGCGAGTCTGACGATTTTGTCGGGGTTGGCGGTATGGGCGGTTCCGGCCGAGGCCGCGCCCGCGAAAGAGGTTGTTCTCAAGCTCGGGTTTGAAAACAGCATGTCCGAGCCGATAAGCCAGGGCTTCCAGAAATGGGCGGACTTAGTCGCCGAGCGCGGCGACGGTTCCGTCAAGATCGTGCTTTACCCCGACTCGCAGCTTGGCTCCAAAAACAGCCTTATCGACGCCATGCTGCTGGGGGACACCGCCGTTACGCTTGCCGACGGCGCTTTCTATGCGGACTACGGGGTCAAGGATTTCGGCATCGTGTTCGGTCCCTTCCTTTTCAGCAATTGGGAAGAGTGCTGGAAACTGCAGGAGTCGGATTGGTACAAGGAACAGGAAAAGGCGCTCGAGGCAAAGGGGCTGAAGCTCCTCGGCTCCAACTGGATTTACGGCGCGCGCCACACTCTGACGGTCAAGCCGGTCAGGACTGTAAGCGATTTGGCCGGGCAGAAGATACGCGTCCCCAGCAACCAGATTCAGACGATAGGCTTCAACGTTCTCGGCGCGACGGCGACCGGCATGGCTTTGGGCGACGTTTACACCGCTCTTCAGGCCGGCACCATAGACGGCGCTGAAAACCCGCTCGCCACGCTTTACGGCAGAAAACTGCAGGAGGTCGCGAAATATTTGATTCTGGACGGACACGTGCTCAACTTTACGACGCTTGTCTGCTCCGCCGAGCTGTTCAACTCTCTCTCGAAGGAACAGCAGGAGCTGCTGCTTTCCGCCTGCCGAGAGGCCGGCGTTTACAACAATCAGCTGCAGCAGGCCTCCGAAGCCGGGTACCTCCGGAAGATGAAGGACGAGGGCGTAACCGTTTACGATCCGAGCGAGGCCGACTTGAAGACGTTCAGGGACAAGGCCCAGGCGTTTTACAACGAGGGCGCGGCGTTCGGCTGGAGCGCGGGGCTTTACGACAGGGTCAAGGCGGCTATGGGGAAATAATTGCAGGAGCAGATTAGATCCGCCTGCCGTATATTCGGCAGGCGGCATTTTGCGTATCGGAGGTCTGGAATGAAACCGACAACCATGCTGAAAGTTCTGGCCAACCTCGACTTGGCCCTCGCTTCGCTTATCATGGCTTTTCTTGTCTTGGTAACGTTCGCGGGCGTTTTGATGCGTTACTTTTTTTCGGCGCCGCTCAACTGGCTGGAGGAAGTCCAGCTCTGGTCGCAGGTTTGGATAGCGTTTTTGGGCGGCGGCGCGGCTTTCCGCGCGGGCGGCCATGTCGTTATCGAAATACTGGTCGACTTATTCCCCAAAAAGCTCCAAAAAATTACCGGCTGCCTGATCGGCTTTGCCGCCGCGATTGTCCTGTGCTACCTGTTCTACCAAAGCCTGGGTTATATCCATATGTTCACCAGAAGCGGGCGCTCGACCAGTATGCTCCGCATTCCCTACTGGCTGATCTACGGCATTGCTCCCGTTTCGTTTGTCATCATGATCGCAAGCTATTTCTACGCCGCCGCCATTGGGGTGAAAACGGAGGCGAAGGCGGTCATAGACTCCGCCGCGGAACCGAACTTTTTCGGAGAGCCGGGGAGGCGCGGATAGATGAACGACGTATTGATTCTCGCCTCTGTCGTGCTTCTCGTGCTGCTTTTCCTCAAGACTCCTGTTTTCATAGCTATTTTGGCGGGTTCTATGGTCTACTTCGTCATGAACCCCGATATAAACTCCGTCATTTTCGCCCAAAAAACGATTACCGGCACGGAGAATATCTCTCTGCTCGCCATCCCGTTCTTCATATGCGGCGGTATCCTGATGAACTACAGCGGCGTCACGGCGCGGATAATGGATCTGTGCGAGGCCCTGACCGGGCGTATGCCCGGCGGTCTGGCCCAGGTCAACGTCCTTCTTTCGACGCTTATGGGCGGGCTTTCGGGTTCCAACCTCGCCGACGCGGCTATGGAAGCCAAAATGCTGGTGCCGATAATGGAAGAAAAGGGCTACACGAAATCGTTCGCCAGCGTCGTCACGGCGGCTTCGGCAATCATCACGCCGATCATCCCGCCCGGCATCGCCATGATTCTGTACGGCTGCATAGCGGACGTGTCGATCGGCAAGCTGTTCACGTCCGGTCTTGGGGTTGGAATACTGCTTACCGCGTCCATGATGCTTCTCGTGCATATATTGTCGGTAAGGGCGGGGTATAAGCCGATCCGCACGGAGCCGCTTCAGCCCGGCGAGCTCGGCAAGTCGCTCAAGGCCGCGATACTGCCGCTTCTTCTGCCGCTGGTGATCATAGGCGGCATACGCGCGGGCGCGTTCACGGCCACGGAATCCGGCACGGTCGCCTGTGTGTACGCGCTCTCGCTGGGGCTGGCGTTCAAAGAAATGAAACTGAAACACATTATCGCGAGCTGCAGGGAAACGGTCGTGTCTTCCTCCTCCATTATGCTTATCATCGCGGCGGCGAGCGTGTTCAGCTGGGTGCTTACGCGCGAGCGCATACCGCAGGCCATGGCGGAGTGGATGATCAGAACTATCGACAACAAGTATGTTTTCCTTATCGTCATCAATATGGTGCTTCTTGTCGTGGGCATGTTCGTAGAGGGCAACGCGTCCATGATCGTGCTGGTTCCTTTGCTTCACCCGATTGCGGTCGCGTATGGCATCGACCCCATTCAGTTCGCGATGGTTTTCATTTTCAACAGCGCGATTGGTTGTCTGACGCCGCCCATGGGGACCCTCATGTTCGTGACATGCGGCATAACCAAGTGCAAGACGAAGGATTTTATCAAGGATTCGCTGCCCTATTACCTCATGTTCCTTGTCGTTTTGGCGCTTATGACGTTCGTGCCGTTTTTTACAACGGGCTTAGTCAATCTCGTGTATTAGACCGCCGTAAAACCTCTGCGCCTGCCGCCGTCGTGATTTCCTGTGAAATCCCGCGTTTGCGGCGGGGCTCCGCCCGGTTCTCCTTGAATTCGGCGGAAGATACGCGGAAATATTCAGCTTTTAATATTCAGCTTTGAATCTGATAAAAAAGCAGGATGCTGTCTTCGACCCCATCGAAGTCCCAATGGACGCAACGGATATAGTGCCCCAATTCCTGCGGCGTTCCGTTTCGGAAAAGATCGACGATCCTGCGGTGCTGTGCCCAGTATTCCCGCTCCCAGGAGGTCAGCTTCGCCGCCGCCGTGGAAAGATCCGGCGTCCTGACGCCTGGGAAATGGTAAAGACGCTGACGGCTGCGGCGCAGCATTTTCAAAAGCTCGTCGTTGCCGCAGAGGTTCAGTATCGACTCGTGAAAAGTCACGTTGTTCTCGTGGCACACGCTGAAATCTCCGGCGTTCATCAGGGCCTCCGTTTCGCGGATGAGGCCGCCGAGTTCCTGCAGCCGCTCTTCCGTGACGAGGCGGAAGACGGACTCGAAAGCCGCACCCTCCAGAGCGCCGGAGATCTGATAGATGTTTTTGATCGCGTCCCGCGTCAGGGGATTGATGCGCACGCCCCTGCAGGGGATGATGGAGACGAACCCCTCGGCCTCCAGCTGCATCAGGGAATCCCGCAAAGGCGTCCGGCTGATCCCCAGTTTGGCGGTCAATTCGCCCTGATTGATGAAATCCCCCGCTTTGAGCTGACCGGAGATCAGAAGCTCCCTCAAATAGTCGTATACCTGTTTCCTCAAAGGATCCGAACGATAAAGCGTCATCTGTGTTCCCCTCCATGTTTCCTTCCCGTTCCCCTCCGCACGCTCATAGCAGCGCCGCTCTTTAGTGCTTGACAATATATTTGTATAGAATTATCATGCGATATACAGTATGCAGCATTTAATTCTTCTGCTCGCTTTTTCCGTTTTTCCATTACTCCGTGTTTACAGTTTAGCATTCGCCGCGGCCGCGGCCGCGAAGGGGGGTGTCGGGAAGAAAACCAATATTCATTCGGGAAGTATCGCGGGATATCCGGGAGAACACCGTCGCATCGCTTTTGGTTCAGGAGAGAAGTCAGGAGGGAAGAATATGTCAGAACAGGAAACAGGCTCTGCGCTTCAGAAGGACTCTGCGCTTCGGAAGGAAAAGAAATTGCTGCGCTTCGAGGTTTTTTGGCCTTCTTTTGTCATCATCGGCGGAGCGGCTCTGCTCGGAATCATCGACAACAAGATGCTGTCCGACCTTGCCCAGGGAGTATTTTCGTGGTCGCTTCGCAGCTTCGGCTGGCTCTATCAATTGATCTCCGTCGTCGCGCTGATTTTTGTCGCGGTGCTCACGTTCTCCCGATTCGGGGGAATTCGCATCGGCGGCAAGGACGCAAAACCCAAGTTCTCTTTCGCCTCGTGGTTCGCGATGGCCCTCACCGGCGGAATCGCGACGGGCGTTATCACCTACGGCGTCAACGAACCCATCATCTATCTCGGAAACGTCTACGGCGAACTCACGCAGTCGGGCATAACCCCCGGCTCCGCGGAGGCGGTCTTTTTCTCCATGGGACGCTGCTTTTACAACTGGACCTTTTTCCCCTACGCCATGTACTCGCTCTGCGGGCTTTTGGCGGCGTACCTTTATTTCAACAAAAACGCGCCCCTCACCGTGACGGCCACGCTGGAGCCCCTCTTCGGGCGGCGCGTGAACAGTTTTTCCTGGCTGATCGACACGCTGTCGCTTCTGGCCATCGCCCTGGGGCTCGCGTCCTCGCTGGGAGCGGGGCTGGCTCTCGTCGGGTCGGGCATCCAGACGGCCTACGGCATTCCCCAGAGCCCCGCGGTATGGCTGGTGCTTGCCGCCTTCACGACGGCGCTTTACACCGTGGCCTCTTACCTGGGCCTCGACAAGGGTATCAAGTGGCTTGCCACGTTCAACTCCCAGATTTTTTACGTCCTTCTCCTCCTCCTGCTCTTCATGGGGCCGACGCTTTACATCCTGCGCGTTTCGACGGCGGGGCTCGCCTGGTGGTTCCAGAATTTCTGGGTCTGGGCCCTGGATCCCGCCGACATCGCCGGAGAGCCTCTCGTCGTGTGGTGGACCCTTTACGACTGGGCGATATGGATCGCCTACGCGCCGCTGATGGGTCTTTTCCTCGCGATGATTTCTTACGGGCGCACGATTCGCCAGTTCATGATCATCAACTGGATTCTCCCCTCCGTTTTCGGCCTCGTGTGGTTCGGCATCTGGGGCGGCACGGCCATCGAATGGCAGCAGACCGGCGTCGCGGACCTCGTCGCCGTCATCAAGGACAGCGGCGCCGTCGCGGGCTTGTGGGGCTTCCTGCAGCAGCTGCCCCTGGGCCGGGTTGTGATTCCCGTCGTCATGCTGACGCTGATCATCAGCTTCGCCACGGCGGCGGACGTCATGACGACGACCATCGCGTCGCTCTGCACGCGCAACCTGAAGCGCGGCGAGGAGCCCCCCACATGGCAGAAGCTGCTTTGGGGCATTTCCATCGGGGCCGTCGCGTTCTTCATGGTGGCCTACGCCGGAGGCGCCCAGGGCGTGGACGGGGTCAAGTACCTGGCCGCCGCGGGCGGGGCAATGGTCCTCTTCATATTCGTTTTGCAGGTGTTTTCGGCGATCAAGACGTTCTTTTTCACTGACGGGGGATCGGAAGTATGAACAGGGCGGACAGGACGGATGAGGTGGTCCTGGGCAGCGAGATTTCGCTCGCTCACCTGATGGCGGTCGCCCGGCACGGCGCGAAGGTGTCCTTCGACGAGAACTACAAAAAGCGCGTCCGGGAATGCCGCGAACTGGTCGAGCGGTTCGTCGCGGAGAACCGGCGCATTTACGGCGTCACCACGGGGGTCGGCGAGAACGTCAAGCACGTTATTCCCGAGTCCAAAGCCGCGGATTGCCAGACCAAAATGCTGCTGACACACTGCACGACCGTCGGGGAGCCACTGGACGAAGAAGCGGTGCGCGCCGTCATGTTCGTCATGCTCGCCAACATGGGGACCGGCTGCAGCGGCGTGCGCCTCGTCCTGCTGGAGCGCCTGGCCGAATTGCTGAACGCGCGGGTCACGCCCTGGGCTCCCGCTCACGGTTCCGTCGGCTACCTCGGAGCCGAGGCCCACATCGCCCTCGTGCTTTTGGGAAGGGGAAAGGCCTTTTACGGCGGCAAACTGCTCGACGGAGGCGAGGCTTTGAAACTCGCGGGCCTGTCTCCCGTTCAGCTCAGCTACAAAGAGGGGCTTTGCCTCATCAGCGGGGGTACTTCCGCGACGGCCCTGGCCGCTTTGACGGAATACGACGCGCTGAACGCCCTGTCGAGCGCCGACGCCGTGGCGTCGTTGACTCTGGAGGCGCTGCGCGGAAATGTCGAGGCCTTCGACGAGCGGGTCATGTCCGTCAAGCGCCAGCCGCACCAGTGGCGGACGGCGGATCGTCTGCGCAAAATTCTGGCCGGAAGCGCGATTCTATCCGAAGCGGGAGGGGAAAACCTTCAGGACGCCCTTTCCCTGCGCTGCATTCCGCAGGCGCACGGCGCGGCGCGCAAAACGATCCTCGACGCCAAAACGGCGATCGAGGACGAGCTGAACTCCTGCGACGACAACCCGGTCATCCATCCTTCGGGAGAGGCCCTGAGCGCCTGCAACGCCGACGCGGGTTTCGTCGGGATCGCGTCCGACTCCCTGTGTATCGCGGCCTGCTACCTCGCGAAAATCTCCGAACGCCGGACGGACCGCATGATCAACGAACACGTCAGCGGCCTGCCCGCCTTTTTGG
>JAISMH010000024.1 GCA_031276855.1 Synergistaceae bacterium | reverse complement strand
CGTGGATTTGCGGGGAGTGCCTTCCTCCCGATCCCCCGCTTCTGGTTCTATTGCCCGACGCGCGTCAGGCCGCGGATTTTCTTTCGGACCGTCGGACGCTTTTTCCAGGTTCGCCCGTTCATTTGCTGAACGAAATCCCTTTGACCGTCCAAACTCTCGGCAGCCGCCCCTTGCTGCTCCAGCGCGGAGAGACGATTCGGCGCTGGATTCGGGAGGGCGGTCCCCTGGCTGCCACTCCCGGCGCGATAATGGCTCCCTGTCTTCTGGGCGACGGAGAATTCGAGATACGGAAGGGAGAGGACTACGCGCGCGACCGCCTGATCGCGTGGCTCGAACGAAGCGGGTATCATCGGTCGGACCTCGTGTGGTCTCCGGGGCAATACGTCCTCCGCGGTTTCATCATGGACGTGTTCGACCCCGTCCACGCCATGCCCCTCCGGTTTGAATTTTTCGACGAGACGGTGGAGCATATCCGCGCCTTTCACCCCGGAACGCAGAAGAGCGTCGCGGAACTGGAGAACATCGACCTGCACAGCGTCACGGCCGCCAGAAGCGCGGAACCGGCGTCCCTTCTGCCCTCGGATGCCCGCGTCGTCCTGTTCGAGCCCCAAAAGACGGAAAGTCAGGCGGCGTCCTATCATTGGCTGTGGAACGAGCTTCGCCGCGAGGCGAACGTCGAGGCGATCCCGGCGTGGGAGGACGTTTTCAGGGTGCTGGCGCGCCATCCCCGGCTGCGCGTGACGCGCGCCGTGGAAATGGCCGAGGCCGAGCTCGACATCGACGGCTGCCCCCCCTTCAAAGGCGACCTGACCGCGCTGTTCCGGCTCTGCGAGGACCTGCGGGCGGGCGGCTTCCGCATCAGAGTGTTCACCTCCAACCCGCGCTTTCTCGACCGGAAAGACGGCCCTTTCGCGTCCATGCCCTTTGCCGAGACCTCCCTTGGGCGGCTTTCCTCGGGGTTCGCCGACCGCTCGGCGAAGGCGGCGTTTCTGTCCGACCGCGAGCTGTCGGGAGTTTCGTCGGCTCCGGACGCCGCGGCGGGGACGGCCTGGCGCGTTCCTTCGGAGTGGCTGGATCGGCTGACAAACGGTCAGCTCGTCGTCCACGAAGACTACGGCGTGGCGGTTTTTCGCGGTATAGAAGAAGTCGTGACGCAGGGACAGAACGAGACGCTCGACGCCATCGTCCTCGAATTCGCGGAGAACAAGCGCCTGCTCATCCCCGTGCTTCAATTCCACAAGCTGACGCCCCTCGGAGAACACGAGGGCGACGAGACGCCGCTCGATGCCCTCTCGGGGACGCGGTGGCGCAAGTCGGTCGAGAAAGACCGGGAGCGCGCCCGCGAGGAGGCGCGCGTCCTGATGGAGATCTTCGCCAGGCGGGAGCTGGAGCGCCGCGAACCCTTCGGCGCGGCCGACGACCTCTATCAGGAGTTCGCCGCGGCCTTTCCCCACGCCGAGACAGCCGACCAGCTCAAGGCCGTGTCGGAAATCATGGAAGACCTGGACCAGCCCTTTCCGATGGACCGCCTTTTGGTGGGGGACGTGGGTTTCGGGAAAACGGAGGTCGCCATGCGCGCGGCCTTCCGCGCCGTGGCGTCCGGAAAGCAGGTCTGCATCCTCGTCCCGACGACGATCCTGGCGCAGCAGCATTACTCCGTCTTTACGGCGCGCATGTCCGGGTTTTCCGTGAGGGTGGGGCTTCTCTCCCGTTTCGTGACGAAGGCCAAGGCGGCGCGCACGCTGGCGGACGCGGAGAGCGGCGCCGTGGACATCGTGATCGGGACGCACAAACTGCTGCAAAAGGGCATAGCGTTCCGCAGTCTGGGGCTTCTGGTGATCGACGAAGAGCACCGCTTCGGCGTCATGCACAAGGAGGAGCTGAAGCGAATCTACGGGGCCATCGATATTCTGAGCCTCTCGGCCACGCCGATACCGCGGACGCTGGCGATGTCCCTGCGGGGCCTGCGCGGAATCTCCGTGCTCTCGACGCCGCCGAACGACCGGCTGCCCGTCGTGACCTTTGCCGGACCGTGGGATGCCTCGCTGGTCCGCAAGGCCATCGCGCACGAGCTGACTCGGGGAGGGCAGGTCTACTTTGTCACGAACCGCATCTTCCGCATGGAGCAGCAGATGGCTCTGCTGAAATCGTTCTTTCCCGACGCGAGGATACGCACCGCCCACGGTCAAATGGCGGAGCGCGCGCTGGAGAACACGATGCTGGACTTCTACGACGGAAAAATCGACATCCTGCTGTGTACCACGATCATCGAGAGCGGCCTCGACGTGGGCAGCGCCAACACGATCATCGTCGACGACTCGCAGGAGCTCGGGCTGGCGCAGATGTACCAGCTTCGGGGACGGGTCGGCCGCAGGGGCGAAAGCGCGTTCGCCTACTTCTTTTACCCCGAAGGGGAAGAACTTCGCAAAGAGACGGCCGACCGGCTGGAGGCCATCTCCAGTCTGACGGGCCTGGGGTCGGGCTACTCCCTGGCGGCGCGCGACCTCGAAATCCGCGGCGCGGGCGAGGTCGGAGGTACGCGGCAGCACGGAAACAGCCGAACCGGGGGCTTTCATTTCTTCTATCGGATGCTGGAGCAGGAAATCGCGAAGCTGCGCGGAAAGGAAACCTCTCAAACGGAGCTTTCCTGCGACCAGAGCGGCTCCATTCCCACGTTCTACATCCCGCAGGACGGGGTGCGCGTCACGCTCTACCGGCGCCTTTTGAAGGCGGTCTCGGTGGGCGAGATCGCCGCTCTGAGGCGGGAGATGACGGATCGGTTCGGTCCGCTGCCGGAGCCGGTCCGCTATCTCGCCGACCTGACGGCCCTGCGCAACTGCGGCGGGGCGTTCGGGCTGCGCGGCGTATCCGTCACGCGGCGGGAGACGAAAGTCCGAGGAGATTTGAAAGACCTGATTCCCTTTCTGAAGGGACGGAAGGGCTGGACCGTCCTCGGCGAAAGCGCCCTGGGCCCCGGCGGCCCGGCGGGCGTCAAAACCCTGGCCGAGGCAATGGAATCTTCGATGGAGTCTTGCAGCGAGGAGTCCCGGTAATCGTTCACACCCCCCTGCGTCCGATTCCCATCTGACAGGGGGGGCCAGTGAGCCCGCTTTTGGGCGAACGCGCTCCGCCCCCCCTGAGCTTGAATTTATGAGTCCTGTAACGAAAAAACCTGCAACAAATAAATCACACAATTCAAGGGGTTTTTGGCTGGGGTGGCTGGATTCGAACCAACGATGGCGGAGCCAAAGTCCGCTGCCTTGCCGCTTGGCTACACCCCAAAATTCTCAAGTCTCAAGTCCCAATTCTCAATGCTCAAGCCTCAGGCTTCGCCTGACCGATTGTCATTATCGGCGAAAGCCCGGTCGGAGTCAAGAGAGGCTTCTGAGGCCGTGCCGTTCGTCCGTGATAATGTCCTCCCATCGACCCGTCGGCAAAAACGTCCGGGTGGGACGAAGGCGCTGCCCGGTGTGTGCCGGGCAGCGCCTGAAATAAACAATAAAATAAACAACGCTTAAACAGTCCGCCTGCCGCTTTTCCGCGCGGCGAGGCACGCCGCCAGAAGCGCCAGGATTGTCACTTCCGCGTCGAAGCCCGCGTCGCAGCCGCCGCCTTTTTCCACCACCACCGGCTCAGGCGGTTCGAGGGACAGGTAGCGGTTCTCTTCCGGTATCGACTCGAACGTGACGGGCGGGTCGAAGGTCTGCCGATACGTCACGCCCCCGTCTCCGTACCCGAATTCGATCCGCGAGACGGACAGCGATTCCGTCAGAGCCTCCCAATCCTTCGCCGTTCCTCCGATGCACAGCATTTTGCCCTCACGGCCCTCCACCCACACGACCGACAGGCCCACGTTCGAAAGCCCCTCCAGCTTCACCAAAAGTCTCGACGGCAGCTCGCCGCGCTCCGCCGCCTCCGGGGTGAACGGCGCCGCGACGGCGGTGGAGTAAGACCCGTCTTTCTCCCAGCGCGCGTTCAACAGCCATTTCGTCAGGTCCGGGTCCACCAGCCGGAGGTCTTCGGTGTCCGGGGGAAGAGTCTCCAGCTTCACATCTACCGTGATTGTCGTTTCGGCGCCCTCTATCGTGACGGGGATTTCGCGCGGCCCCTTCGAGAAATCCCAATCCGACAGATCCAGGATCTTGCCGTCGGGCAGTTCGATACGGACGGTCACGCTGCCGAGATCCGAGCCGGCGGGCAGCACGACGAGG
>JAISMH010000091.1 GCA_031276855.1 Synergistaceae bacterium | reverse complement strand
TCTGAATCGTTCCAAAATATTATTTTGTGAAAAAAGGAGATAAGGAAACTATGGCTCAAATGATACCCGACAGACTGCCCGATAGAGCAAGCAAAGGAGAAGGAAGAGTTTTTGATATTCTGAAAAGACTCCCCGATGATTGTATTGTCTATTATGAACCGACCATCCGCAACCGTTACCCTGATTTTATCGTCATCATGCCATCGGTCGGAGTTATGGTTATCGAGGTGAAAGGCTGGTATGTGAAAGAAATCCTACATATCGACAACCAAAACATTAAGATTAAAAGAGACGACCAGCCGGAACCGGAAACACAAATGCACCCCGCGCGTCAGGTTCGAGAGTATATGTTTTCATTGATGGACACTTGCAAAAACTCTCGTTTCGGATCTCCTCTGCTTCGTAAATCCGGTGAATACGAAGGCAAATTTTGTTTTCCCTTCAACTCAATGGTAGTTTTGTCAAACGCGGAACGCCATGACCTTCTTCATTCACCCTTGGGAGACATAACACAATTTTTCGGGAAAAATACGATAACGCGCGATGAGTTGATGGAGCTTTATGATAAAGACTGGAACGAATCTCAATGGGCAGGATGGTTGAAAAGTCTGGTCTCAATGACGTGGAATACATGTATGACACCAGAACAAATCGACGCATTGCGGGCTATTATTCATCCCGAAGCCGTTTTGACTCCTCCGAACTATGTTTCATCTTCTTCCGATTGCCCGACTTTGAAGGTCCTTGACTTGGCGCAGGAGAGAGAAGCGAGAAGAATTGGAGCAGGACATCGTCTGCTTTGGGGCGTTGCCGGATCGGGAAAAACCGTCATGCTGATAGGACGCGCAAAAATGCTGGCGCAAGAAAATCCGAATGCTCAAATTTTGGTAACTTGCTTCAATATTGTTCTTGCAGCCTATCTCGAAAGTGTTTTTGCAGATTATCCGAATATCACTGCGATGCACTTTCATCGAATAGCGCGAACTCGGTGGGAAGTCAAACAAGAAAAAGATGAAACCCCCGAAATGTTTGGGGAGAAAATATTGAAAAAAATAGAGACAGAATCGAATCCCGCTCTCGCCAAGTATGACATGATTCTTGTCGATGAAGCCCAAGATTTTGACCCCTCTTGGTTCAAATGTATATTGGAGCTTCTCGCGGACCGCTACGACGGTGATTTAGTTATAGTGGGTGACGGTTTGCAGGGAATCTACAAGACGAGGAAAGTCTCATGGAAAAGTATTGGTATTCGCGCTCAAGGGAGAACAAAATACTTCGAGGTGAACTACAGAAATTCCAAAGAAATCATACAGTTGGCATCCAGTTTTTCTTCGTTCTCCAAGCCGTCCGAAGCCGATAACGACAGCGGGGTGGAAGATGTTGTTCTCAATGCGGAAAAATCTACCAGAGCAGCCGGACTAAAACCTCTGCTCTTGGAAGGACAAAAATCTTCGGAGATAATCAGCGAATTTGTAAACATCGTCAGTGATTTGCTGAAAGGGACTTTTCGCGGGAAAGCTCTTGACGCCCCTCTTCACCCCGGAGAGATAGCTGTTTTATATCCCGCCCGCACATCAGCTCTCTACTCAGCAGTTCCCGATTTGGTTTCTGCCTTGGGGACAATTACCGAAGTCAACTGGTTGAATGAGCAGGGCTGGAAAAGCAAAGTAAAAATTTCTTCTCCCGACCTTAAAATTTCTACAATTCATTCTGCAAAAGGTTTGCAATATAAAGCCGTTTTGCTTTTTGGGACAGAAGTGCTTCCTATTCGTTCCAATTCAGAAGATGCAATGACCGAAGCGGAGAAACTGCTTTATGTGGCGATGACGAGAGCGGAAAGTATTTTAGTCATTGGCTACACAGCTTCGACAATTTTTGTGGAAAGATTAAAAAAACTGGCTCAGTCCGGTTTTTGTGATACAAGCGTTATTGAGCAAACCCAAACTCCGAGCAATTCGTGAAGCCGCGCTCACCGAGTTTTTTACCTTTGACGGCAGTAACCTCGGTGCATTTTATAAAGTTTTTGGAGGAGAGCCCAAATGATCCCCGCCTACGCCTACGCGCGGTACAGCAGCGACAACCAGAACGAGACGAGCATCGAGAGTCAGATAGCGGAGATTCGACGCTATGCCGATACCCGCGGATACGAGATCGTGGAGACTTTTATCGATCGCGAGAGGTCTGCGGCCGCAGTCAAGCAGCATCGAGACGAATTTCTGCGAATGATCCACTCTATACGCTCCGGTGTGCCCGTCAAAGCCGTCATCGTATGGAATCTGTCGAGATATTTCCGGCGCGCCCTGGCCGCAATGCAATTCGAGGAAGAACTGCGGACATTGCATATCGATTTGCTCTCCGTCATGCAACCGCTTCCGGCAGATGGAGGCAAGCCGTCCGCCGATGGCTTGTTCATGCGGCGTATCCAATACCTTTTCGACGAAAAGAGCAGCCACGACAACAGCGAGCATACCACGCGAAACCTGCTTCAACACGCCCGGTCGCACCAAAGCCATCTCGGTGGACGGGCTCCGTATGGCTACAAAGTCGTGCTCTCCGATCCTTCGAACTATAACAGCCGCCGCACCCTCGTCCCGAATCCCGAAGAGGCGGAGAACGTGTCCTATATTTTCAGAGCCGTCCGGGAAGGAAGGACTTACGCGCAGGTCGCCGCCGAGCTCGTCCGGCGCGGAGCTGTGACGCGCAACGGACGTGCCTTTACGCCCCAGAGCTTGAACGGGATACTGTCTAATCCAAAGTATGCCGGCATCTACGCTTACGGGCGATACAATTACAATCGGATCACGACAGGCGTCAAAGAAAAGAACAGCGACCCCGTGTGGATAGAGGATGGATGCCCGGCCATCGTCGAGCGCGGCGAGTGGGAGGATGTACAGAAACTAATGAAGGCAAGACATCGCGTATTTAACAGCTCCAATAAAGAGCAGCGTGCATACTTACTTTCGGGTCTGTTACGCTGCGGAGAATGCGGACGTGCTGTCGTGGCCGAATCCAAAGGGAAAGCCAGAACGCCGGTCTATCGCTGTAATACGAAATCAAAGACGGATGCACATAGATGGCAGATGGGAACCTTCGGGCCGGAGCGCGCCGTGCTGAAAACGGTATGGGATAGATTATTTGCCGGAGTCTCTGCGGAAGATATACGAAAGGCCCTGCTGGAAGAACAGAAGGGCATAGCCTCGGAACGCATGTCGCGCATTCGCAGTGCGTCGGAGGACTTGGAACGCTGCCAGCAGCGCATCGATACTCTTGTACGATCCGTTGCCGACGGTATGCCGGTGCACTTAGTCAAAGCGGAAATTCATAAACTGGATGAAGAAAAATCGTTCCTGAAGGGCGTTGTCCAGACTCTAAGGGACGGCAAAAGCGATCTGATCCCCAGTCTGGAAGAGATCAAGGCATCAATGGAGATCCGGTTGCGGGCATTCGAGGAACACGATGTCATCGCCTTGCGGACGATTCTGCACGCCTGCATTGATCACATACAAATATGGCCGCCCGTCGGTGAAGAGCCAGAAAAGATGCTCATTCACTGGACAGACGGCACATATACCGAAATCTCCCGCTTCAAGCTCTCTTCAGAAGAGAACGCCCTGCTTGGGCGCAAAGCCTTTATGAAATCTAAAGGCTTGACTCTCTCCGAGAAAGACTCGGACGGGTCAGTCATGAATGGAGGCGGGGGGAATCGAACCCCCGTCCGACGTGGGCCAGCCGTGGCGGCGCTACAGGTTTAGTTTCCGTTTGATTGTCGTCCGCGGGGAGGCAGGAAACGGCCTTCCGCATTCCAAGGTCCTTTGTCTTTTCCACTCGCACAGAACCAAAACGGGCAGAGCATCCGCCAGAAATGACGCCTCAGGCGGGCCGGCAGACGAGCCCTGTCCCTCGACGCAGCGGCTTAAGCCGCTAAAGCAAAATTATCTTCGACGTTTATCGTCTTGCCCGAATGTTTAACGAGGATTACGGACGTAACTCGACCTGCTCCCCCAGACCCTCCAGCACGCCGTCGAAACCTGTCGCCCCCTTATATTGGATAATTTTTCAAAAAATCTCATTCATCGTCCCGGCCTTTGCGGCGCACCGCGCGGGCCATATCCCGCCTGGCGTCCCTCTCCGCGATGGCGTCCCGCTTATCGTAGGCGGCCTTGCCCTTGGCCAGAGCGAGCTCGACCTTCGCCCTGCGGCCATCCTTGATATACACCGACAGGGGCACCAAAGTCAAGCCCTTCTCCCTTATTTTGCCGTGCAGACGGATAATTTCATGCCTGCCCGCCAGGAGCTTCCGGCTGCGCTCCGGTTCGTGGTTGTAGTAGCTTCCCTTTTCGTAGGGCGAGATATGGAGGCCGATCAGCCAGAGCTCGTTCTTTTCGATGGACGCGTAGGAATCTTTCAGGTTCAAATTTCCCGCGCGCACGCTCTTGATCTCCGTTCCCATCAGCACGATGCCGCACTCCAGCGTGTCCAGAATGAAGTAGTCATGCCGGGCCTTTCTGTTCTGAGCCACGATTTTGTGGGCCAACTCCGCTCCCTCCCCGCAACAGTCCCGTTCCCAATGAAAACGACGCGCTTATCATATCAGATAAACGCGCCGTTCAGATAAACGTACCGTCCCTTGAGGCGGTAAAATAAAAAACTCTTTGCCCTAGAAACTGGCTTGAGGCGCCCAGGTTTCGAGGTACACCACTTTCCCGTCTTTGGCCTCGAGGATGGCGCCCGGCTTGTTCAGAGGGTTGTGGGTTTCCTTGTCCACGGTCCACGTGAAGTGCGTCACTTCAAAGTCCTTCGTATTCTCGATGACGTCGCGGATCGCCGTTCCGTCGGCCTTGCCCGACGTGCGGATGCCGTGCAGGATCATCTGAAGGATGTCATACCCGAAGACCATGTTCAGAATCTCTGTGGGCTTCTTGCCGTACTCCTTCGTGTATTTCTCGATCAGGCCCGCCAGCCTCGGGTCCTCGTCGCTCATTGGATAGAGCCAGAAAGTGCCCTCCATCGCGTCGCCCGCGATCTCGAAAATATTGGGGCTGTAGCCGTCCCCTCCCATGAAGAAGGGCTTCCAGTTCAGCTCCGCGGCCTGCTTGATGACGAGTCCCATCTCCTTGTAGAGCATCGTCAGGGCGACCGCCTCCGCGCCCCACGCCTTGGCCTCCGTCAGCTGCGCGCGGAAATCGACGTCGCCGCCCCGGAACGCCCAGAATTTGTTCTCCACGCCCAGTTCCTTCGCGCGGGCGAGTACGAACTCCGTCAGCCCCTCGGAGTAGGCGTCTCCAATGTCGCCGATGACCGCCAGCTTCTTCGCGCCGCACTTCTTGATCAGGTAGTCGGCGATGACCATGCCCTGGTACGGGTCGGTGTAGGCGATGCGGAAGATATAGGGGCGAACTTTGCCCGTGTCGGGGTTTACCGTCACGGCAGGGTTCGTCGCGGAGCTGGAGACGACGGGGATCTTCGCGTTGTCGGCGATAGGCGCCACGGCGAGCTGTATGCCGCTGTAGTTGCTTCCCCCGACGGCGACGACCTTGTCGTCGAAAATCATTTTGCGGATGGCGTTCACGCCGTCTTCGGGCTTGCCCTTGATGTCGTAGCACACCAGCTCCACCGGACGCCCCAAAAGCCCGCCCTTTTCGTTGACTTCCTTGACGGCCATCATGGCCGCATCGCGCTCGTGCTGCCCCCAGGTTGCGCCTTCACCCGTCAGCGTCGCAAGGTAGCCGATTTTGATCGGTTCGACAGATACGGTCTTTTCCCGCAGGCTCCAGAACGCGATCGCCCCAATGACAACGATGACGCCAATCCATAAAACACTCTTCTTCGACAATGCTATCCCCTTCTTTTCTGTGTAAAATAGAAGCCTCTGTAAAATAAAAGCCTCTGCAAAATAAAAACACGGAAATTATATTTTAGTTTCTTTGAGATGTCAATATTGAAATAAAATTTATTTATGAAAAAGACGAGCCCTTAGCATTCGATGGGCTCGTCCGGTCGTGATTCCGCTTCGTGATTCCGATTCTGCCGGCAAATACCGTCTGCCGGCTGGCATTTCAGGATATCAGGATCTTCAGGACCTCGGGGGCGCAATCAGGGTGATGCTTCGTTCCTGAGTCCAGCCGTTGTTGAGCGTGCTTTCGTCGTCCAACGTCCCATTGTCGATATACGTCCAATCCGGATAGCTTGCCCTGCCCTCGCAGTAGGCGTAACGGGGCCGGCTGCGGCAGAGAACCTTATACGTACCGCTGGGGTTGCTTACCCTCCATATCCATGTGTTGTAGAGCGTGGCGGTAGTCGTGGCTATGGCCGGCGGCTCGGGCGTGATCGTCGATTTATGCGGATAAAAGATGGTATATTCGTTCTTGGGGTGGGGAAGGTTGCCCACCGCATAGGTCCACCGGGCGTTGTTGTACGCGCCTGTTTTGCTCGTGACGGGCTGCTCGCACTGCTCCTTCACCGTTATGTCCGGAATGGACGTGGTATGGCTCTGGCTGTAACTCATGCTGCCCGACACGCTGCCGGTCCCCGACATGCCGTTGAAACCCAGGGAACCTCCTATAGTATACTGCTGCGAGGTCGTATAACTGGTCGAGCCCGTGGTGGTTGTCGGACTGGGCTGAATGATGTTGTGCTGCGTGTTGCTCAAAAAAGCGCCGCCCGAGTTCTGAAGGTAGTGGTCGGTGTAGTAGTCGTACAGATAATAGGCCATGAGATGGGTGTTCGACCCCCAATCGCTGTTGGTCCACAGCCCCTTGTACATGTTTCCACTCGCCAGGTCGCACTCCTGATCGAAGATGTAGTAATCGTAGCTGTGATCCTTGTCATAGACGGCGTAAATGAAGTAGGTGTCCGTGTAAAGGGCGGTGGGCTGAAAACCGTCCAGACTCCACGGCGCCGTCATGCTGTTGTTGAAGGTGACAGTCTGGGCCTTGACGAGAGCCAGCACGTCATTCGCCGTGTCGGCCTTCCGCGCCGCCGCCTTCATGTTCTGCAGCCGGGCCGCCATATTTTTGGGGCCTTTGTTGTTGATCCATTCGACAAAATGATCGAGTATCGCCTTGTACTCTTCTTCCGAAAGCGCGGGAGGCGCGCCGGGAGTGTCGGGCTTTATTTCTTCCGTTTCTTCCGCGGATTCCGCGCCGACCCGCGGTCCCGCCGCCGAAACACCGCCCGCCGGCCCGGCCACGTCGTCGTATCTGCCCTCGCGGTCGCCCAGCACATAGGTATGAAAGCCCGTCGTCTCGGAATCGACGAAGGCGTAAATGTCGCAGAATCGCTCGCCGCCGTTATCCTCGGCCGCCGAAAGGTGCGCTCCCGTCAACGCGGAAAGTTTATTCAAATCGGCTAAAACCGGCTCCAGCACCACAATGATTCCGCCCCTACCATAAGCGTCCCTGATCTGCTTCCCCAGATCCGCGCTTCCCGCCGCCTCGTCTATGACGGCACCGCTGCTCAGAATGATCACTGCCGCCTCCGCGAGCGGAGAGTCCGGCGCCTTGGACGTCAGGCGATCCGCGAAGGACGCGAAAAGAGGATTATCGCTCTCGACGGCCCCCAACGACACCGCGGGACTGTCCGAGGTCACGAGCCCCGCCGGGGCCGGCTCGTTTTCGCCGCCGCTGTCTCCTCCTCCCCCGCCGCCGCAGCCGCCTGTCGCAAAGGTAAACACGGCAAAAAGAAGCATCAGCGACCAAAAACCGTTTTTCCGCACCATAAAAAATTCCCCCATTCCTGATGTTCAATTCTCTTCAACATCGTTTCCAAAATTAAAAACAACACCGATTCATCATTAAAACAACACCGAAGAAAACTGACACTGTGAGAATAGCATAAATTCAAAAAGTGAAAGACAGTAATTTTATCAGAATCGTTGTTTTTGAACCCGTTATTGAAGCCATAACGGGGCCGGGGGACGAGTCCCTGTTCCGCCGCGGGCGGGGCGGGAATGATGGATTCCAACACGGCCGGTCTCCTGTTATAATGCACAAAGGTTTTCGGGGAGTAATCCGGCGTTCAAAGCGAATTTGCGAATGAATTTGCCGATGAATTTACGGAGAGCGATACATAGAGGAGGTTGGCAAAACGTGGCTGCACAGATGGAAGAGGCCGTCCTGAACGCCTCGCAGAAAGAAATCGGAGTCGACGCCCTGGGGCAGGAGCATATCAACCTGGTCTTCGCCCTGGGGAACGAGGACTTCGGAGTGGACGTCAACATCGTGCGGGAGATCGTGAGGGTTCCGCCCTTCATCACCCGCGTACCCAACGCGCCGAACTACATCCGGGGGGTCATCAACCTGCGCGGAACCATCGTCCCGGTCTTCGACATGGAGCTCAAGATCGGCATGCCCTCCACTTCTCTGACGGACGAGGCGCGCATCGTGGTCTTGTCCGTCAGCGACGTCATGTTCGGGATCATCGTCAACTCCGTGCGGGAGGTTCGGACCATTTACGACTCTCAATTGGAGTCCGCCACGAAACTTTCCACGGCGATGGATAAACGGTACGTCATGTGGGTTGCCAAGCCGGCGGACGGGCGGCTGATCCTGCTTCTGGACATCTCCGCGCTTTTCGATCTGGAGCAAATTCTGCTCGAAGACGCCAAGGAATAGCGGTTGCTGAAAATCGACCTCCATCTTCACAGCACTTTTTCGGACGGAACCCTTTCTCCCGAGGATCTCGTCCGGGCGCTGAAGGCGGAAAAGGTCTCCGTAGCCGCGCTGACGGACCACGACACCGCGGACGGGACGGGAGATTTTCTGGAGCGGTGCCGCCGGGCCTCGATCAGGGGCGTTGCGGGAGTGGAACTGTCCGCGGCTTACGAGCGGACTCTGCATATTCTGGGCTACCGCTTCGACATCGGGAACGAGGCTCTGCAGAGTGCGCTCGCGAAAAACAGGAAGGCGCGCGGCGAGCGCAACGTGCTGATCTGCGAGAAGCTGAGAGGGCTGGGCTTCGACATCTCTTTGGAGGAACTGAGGGCCGGCGCGGGCGGCGTCATCGGGCGTCCGCACATGGCGCGGGCCATGCGGGACAAGGGTTACGTCCCCGACGTCAGAACCGCGTTCGAGAAGTACCTGAAGCGGGGCGCCGCGGCTTACGTTCCCCGCGTTTTGCTGTCCGCCGGAGAATCCATTCAGCGGATACGCGAGGCGGGCGGTCTGCCCGTCCTGGCTCACCCGCTGCAGACGACCCCCGACCTCGACGACCTCCCCGCCGTTCTGCGCCCTCTGAAAGACGCCGGGCTCTGGGGTCTGGAATGTTGGTTTGCCGGATGCGGCGTTCGCGACGTTTACCGCTGCCTCTCGATTGCCGGCGAGTTCGGGCTGCACCCCACGGCCGGCTCCGACTTTCACTCCGGCTTCCACTTTGGCCTCCACGGCGGCGCGAAGGTCGGAGTGGCCGTGAACGACGGCCTTTTGCCTTGGGCCCGACTGTGCGGGGGACTGTAAACCACACCGCGGGCCGATAGTGTTGGAGGTGTGTTCTGTTGTTTCCGATAGATTTGAAAAGCGACACGGTGACGAAGCCCGGCCCCGAGATGCGCAGGGCGATGAGCGAGGCCGAGGTGGGCGACGACGTTTACGGCGAGGACCCCACGACGGCGCGCCTCGAAAAGGCAGGCGCGGAACTGCTGGGCAAGGAAGCGGCGCTTTACGTGACCTCGGGGACTCAGGGAAACCTGGTCTCCCTCTTGACGCATTGCGGCAGAGGGGACGGCGTTCTTCTCGGAAAAGACTCCCACATCCTGAACTACGAAGGCGGCGGACTCTGCGCCCTGGGGGGCCTCGTGCCGCTGCCGGTGGACGACGCCGGGAGCCTGCCGTCCGTCTCCGAACTGGCCCGCGCCCTGCCCGACGCGGGCAACGTGCATTCCGTCCGGGCCAAGCTGCTGTGCCTCGAAAACACGCACAACCGGGGCGGCGGCCACGCGTCCGCGCCTCATGAAATAGCCGAGCGCGCGGACTGGGCTCACGGACACGGCCTGTCCGTTCATCTGGACGGGGCCCGTCTCTTCAACGCGTCGGTCTCCCTCGGCGTCGAGCCGTCGGAGATCGCGAAGAATGTCGATTCCGTGCAGATTTGTCTTTCCAAGGCCCTGGGCGCGCCCATGGGGAGCTTGATCTGCGCCTCCGGGGAGTTTGTGGCGCGCGCACGGTTTTGGCGCAAGAAGGTCGGAGGCGGCCTGCGTCAGGCCGGCATCGTGGCGGCGGCCGGCCTTTTCGCGCTGGAGCGCAATATCGCCCGTCTGGCGGAGGACCACGAAAACGCCCGGCTGATGAAGGAAATTCTCAGAAAGGGCGGTCTTCGCGTCCTCGACGCCGAACGGCCGACGAACATGGTCTACTTCGGCACGAAGGACGAAGCGGAGGCGGACAGACTTCTCGCGGCCTGCCGCGGGCGCCGGGTGCTCTTCAACAAGACCGCCGCGGACACGTTCCGGCTGGTGACGCATCCGGACGTCAGCCGCGAACAGGCGCTCACGGCGGCGAACGTCATCACCGAGGAGTACAAGGCCTTAAAATGAGAGGTCTTTTCGAGGCTCCGCCCGCGCCCCGCGGCTCGAAAGGCCGCAGTGGTTTTGTGACGGGGGTGTTTCCGCTCCTTCTGCTTTCGCTCCTTTTATTCTCGCTTCTGCCGGCGCTTCCCACGGAGGCGGGGGCGGCACTCTACAAGGGAAACACCCTGCTGGGGCAGATTCCGGTCATGAAGGGGGAGAGCGGGCCGCGCCTCTCCGTCGCGGACGCCGGGGCGCTTTTGGGGCTCAATGCCTCGGTCGTGGGGGAGGAGCTTGTGCTTGTCCGCGGAAGGGACCAGCTGAGGCTCGTGGTGAATGCCACCGCGGCCTGGCACAACCGCCAGCTCATCCCGCTTTACAGCTCCAGCCGTGTGCAGGACGGGCGCTGGTGGCTGGACGTTTCATCCCTGTTGAGCCTTTTGCAGCGCGTCGCCGGGCGCGGCGGCGGGGACAAGCTGAGCGTGAGGGAAACGCCGGACACGGCCGCCGCAGCCGCTTCGGCCCCGTCGCAAACGGGGCGGGCGGCGCGGGAGCTTCCCAGTCCCAGCCGCGCTCCCGAACCCAAACCCCAACCCAAACAATCCGAGGTTTCGGCCCGCGCTTCCGGCACCCAATCCCCTCGTGTTCAGGAATCCCGCGTTCAGGAACCTCGTATTCAGGAACCCCGAACCCAAACGCCGCCCCCCGCTGGGAAGTTCCTCTCGAACGGCGCTCCTTCCGGCATTTCTTTCGGCAGTTCTTCCGGTATTTTTTCGGCCGCGGGAGAGCTTCGCGCTCTGCGCTGGAGTATTTCAAAGGAGAAGATCCGTGCCGTCGCCGAGTGCAGCGACGGGACGAACCCCGAAATAAAGGCCGTGTCGGGCAAAGCCGCCCTGAATTTCGCGAGGGCGGCCGACGGCCTGAGCGGGCTTCCGTCGCCCTACGAGAACGTCAGGGCGGAACTGACGAGAAACGCCGACGGCTCCGCGACCCTGATATTCTCGGGGGGCGGAGTGAGGCTCGAAAAGCTGGTTTTGGACAATCCCCGGCGGATCGTGCTGGATTTCATTTTCACCGCTCCGACCGAAATAAGACAGGCCCAGGCTCAAGTTCAAGCCCAGGTCTCGGCCAAAAAAACGCCTTCGGGCGCGGTTTCCGCGGCCGCGGTTCCGAGGAAGAAAGGCAGGAGGCTGGTGGTTCTGGACCCCGGGCACGGGGGGAAGGACCCCGGAGCGGCAGGAAACGGCGCTCAGGAGAAGGCCATCAACCTCGCCGTCGCCCTGAAACTGGAAAAGGCCCTGAAGGCCAAGGGGTTCGACGTCAGGATGACCCGAAACACGGATGTCTACCTGAAGCTGCAGGAGCGCACGGACATCGCCAACAACGCGGACGCGGACATGTTCGTCAGCGTTCACGTCAACGCCCTGCCTCCCGGAAAGAACTCCGCGGGGTTTGAAATCTACCTCATGGCCCTGCCGACGGACAAGGATGCGCTGGCTCTCGCGAAAATCGAGAACCGCGAGTATTTGGAGGATCGCCCCGAGAGCGCCGCCTCGGATCGCAAGACGGAGCTTTTGCTCAGGATTCTGGGCGACATGCAGCAGAACAACAAAATCAGCGAAAGCACCGCCGCGGCGGAGAAACTGTTCGCGGAGGGCTCCAAGTCGGGGCTGCCGATGAAGCGCGTCGCGCAGGCGCCGTTTTTCGTTCTTCGGGGGGCGGGTATGCCCGCCGTCCTGCTGGAGATGGGGTTCATCACCAACCCCAGGGAGGCGAAACTGCTCGTCCATCCCGCTTACCAGCAAAAAATCGCCGACGCGATGGCGAACGGAATCCGCAGCTATCTCGCGCCGTAGGGCGTCCGGTGAAGGACGAGCCGAAGGAGCGGGGGAGGAGTGAAGAGAGAATTGGCGAGAGAGCTGAAAGAAAAAATGCGCCGCAGAATCGACCGTCCCGCCGAACGTCATTGGGACGACTCGATGGAAAGGGAATTTGAAGAGAGAATCGAGGCCCGGCAGAGGCATTCGGGCGACAGGGGAACCCGCGGCAAGAGCGCGGAGAAAAGCGCGGATCGCAGCAAAGCGCCGCTCTTGCTGCGTATTCTGACCTGGTGCGGCGTCGTGCTGTTTTGTTTCGTCATGGGATACCTGGGAACGTCCTACGCGCTGAAACTTCTGGACCGTAAGAGCCTGCTCAAGCAGGAAGGCGCGCCCCCCGGCCAGCAGGAAGCGGAGGTTCGCGGATTGGAGATTCTTCCCGGCGCCGACCGGGCCGCGGACGGTCTCGGCGCGATGCAGAAGAAGACGCTGTCCCTTTTCTATCCGAAGGAGGGCGTTTTGACGGAAGAAAAAACAGAGATCATCTCCGGCACCTTCGAGGACGACATCCGGGATGTCGTTCTCAGGCTTCTCGAACGCAGCGAGCTGTTCGGCGGCGGCGTCCGGGTGGAGCATGTTTTCCGGGACGGGACTCTGGTGTATCTGGATTTTTCGGGTTCTTTCGCCTCCGCGCTGGCCTCTGCCGGCGAGAAGGCCAGCGCGCTTTTCATCACGGGAATCGTGCGCACGATGCGGGACAGCTTTTCGATCGCGCGGGTCCGTTTCCTGCTGGACTCCAAAGTTTCAAGCGGCGGCGCTCCCGTGAACCTGACGGCGACGTGGCAGATGCCCCAGTAGGCGCCGCCCCGATGAGTTCAGTCCCGATGTGTGCAGTCCCAATGAGTTCCCGCCCGGTCTTTTTCGACTCTCTTCTTCTCGCGACGGGCAATCGCGGCAAATACGAGGAATTTTCGGCGCTGCTGCCGGAGGAGATGACGGGGCGGCTTCTTTTTGCGCCGGCGGCGTTTCCCGGCGGAGCGCCCAATGGCGGCGCACCCAATGTGGAGGAAACGGGAACCACCTACGCATCGAACGCGGTTTTGAAGGCGCTGGCGTGGGCCGAGGCGTCGGGGCTTCCTTCTCTGGCGGACGACAGCGGCATCGAGGTCGAGGCTCTGGGGTGGAGGCCGGGTCTTTTTTCCGCGCGCGCCGCGCCGGGCACGGACGCCGACCGCAACCGATGGCTTCTGGAACGGATGGCGGGCCGCGCGGAGGGAGAGAGGCGCGCGCGTTTCGTCGCGGCCGTCGCCCTGTCCGTCCCCGGCCGGTGGACCCTTGTCTGCGAAGGCGCCTGCAACGGCCGCCTGGCTCTGGATGCCGGTATGGACGGCGGGCACGGTTTCGGTTACGACCCCCTGTTCATTCCCGACGGCTGCGACCGTTCTTTCGGAGAGCTTCCTTCCGAGGTCAAAAACAAAATATCCCACCGCGCGGAGGCGGTGCGCGTTCTCATGGCGCTCCTGCGCGAGCGGAACGCGGAATAACGGGGCCCGGGGCCCACGGCCCCGGCGGGTCCGGGCGGAGCCCGGTGTAGTTTGAAGGGTCCGGGCAACGCCCGGTGTATTTGTGAAGGGGCCGGTGTATTTGAAGGGTTCGGGCGAATGGACGATTTTCTGAGGGTGAAACTGCTTTTGAACGCCTGCAAGGCGCCTCTTTCCGCGTGGGAGAGCCTGAAAGCGCAGGGGATAGAGGCTTTTCTGGCCGGGCCGGACGAGGCGCTCCTGAAAAGTCTGGGGATCCGCCCGTCGTCGCGCGCGCGTCTCATGGAGCTTTGCGCCGAACGGGATTGGCCCGAGCGCGAGCTGGACCGGACGGACAAGTTCGAGGCCCGGTTCGTGACCGCCGACGACCCCGATTACCCCAGCCGCCTGAAGGACCTTCCTCAGCCGCCCATCGGTCTTTACGTCAAGGGCCGCCTGGACGCGGAGAGCCCTTCTCTGGCCATTGTGGGGACGCGGCGCTGCAGCGTCTACGGCCGGACCGTCGCCGAGACCGTCGGCCGCGCGGCCGCGCGGGCGGGCTGTCAGGTGGTCAGCGGCGGCGCGAAGGGAATCGACGCCGCCGGGCACCGCGGCTGTCTCGCGGAGGGCGGTGTGACGGCCGCGGTTCTCGGCACGGCGGTCGATCGGGTTTACCCCGCGGAGCACCATTCCCTGTTTCGCGAAATCGCGGAGCGGGGGGCGCTGGTATCGGAGTACCCTATGGGCACGGGGGGCGAAGCGTGGCGTTTCCCCGACCGCAACCGCCTCATCGCGGGGCTGTGCGGCCGCGCGGTGGTTGTGGAGTCGCCGGAGGACGGCGGATCGATGATCACGGCCCGTCTGGCTCTGAACCTTGGGCGCGAAATCTGGTGCGTGCCGGGGCGTATCACGGAGAGCTCCGCGAAGGGCTCGAACGCCCTGATACGGGACGGGGCCAACGCGCTGATCGACATCGACGACTTCATCGAAAAAATATCGAGCCGGTACGGGCAGATGTTTTTGGACTTCGGGGAAGGGTCTTCTTTGGCGCCGCCCCTGACCGCCGAGCCGCCCGCCGCGCTTTCCGCGAACGAGAAGGCGGTGCTGGAGCTTTTGCGCCGCAAGGGCGGCCGCACTCTGGACGACCTGATGGCGGAGAGCGGCTTGGGCTTTGCCGAAGCGCAGTCCTGCCTCGCCGCGCTCTGCGCCGCGGACCTCGTCTACTCCTCCGGCCCCGGCCGGTACAGCGCCGGGCTGTGAGTGTGTGAGCGGTGCGGCAGGGGGGCACTCTCACGGCTGCCCCCCTATGCCGATTGGGTTTCACCTCGACCCGGACCGCGAACCGGGGGCCGGCGGCCGCCACCGCGTCCCGGTCGCGGGGCATCAGCTCCACGGGCGGACCGCCCGCCACGGACACCCTCACGAAGGCCAGCGCCCGGAAGCTCTGCCCTCCGGCCTCGATGGTCTTGTTGTCGAGGAACACCTGATGTTCGCGCCCGACGTAAAAGAGCCACGCGGAAAGCAGAAGAATCAGGCACAGCACGGCGAGCCTCTGCAGCGCGCGCGTCATGTTCATTCCGCCTCCCCCTTCTGCGGGCCCCGCAGGTCGCTGCCCTGTAAAGCGCCGCCCCGTAGAGCGCCGCGCGCCTCCACGCGGTCGCGGCGGCGTTTCCAGGCGTGGAGCACCAGAGCCACGGCGATGATGCCGTAGGAGACGAACACCCGGAAGTATTCGCCTATCTGGGCCTGCCCTATCAAGTTCTTGCCCGCCATCGGCGCGACGATGAACATCAGGTGAAACAGGACGACGCCCAGAAAGACGTTTCCGATTCCCGCGCGGGAGACGCTGGCCCCGCCGATGAGAAGGGCCGCGATGGAGAACATGCCCGCCTGGTCGTGGCTGTTGTAGGTGTTCAGCGTCCCCATGTTCTGGAGGTAGATCACCTGTCCGTAACAGGCCAGCACCGTGGAGATGACGATGGCGATGACGCGCGTGCGGTCCACGGGAATGCCCGCCGAGTCCGCGACGGCCCTGTCCTGGCCGATGGCCCTCATGTCCTGCCCCAGCTTCGTCCGGCGGAACCAGAAGATGAAGAGGCAGAAAACGGCGATGACGAGATAGGTCGCCACGGGGACGTTCACGGTGCCTAAATGGAAGGAACCGATGTCGAGGGGGCCGATTTCGAGAGGAATCAGTCTGTCGAGAACCGCGCGCGGCCCCATGAGGCTCACGGCGTTGTGGATGCCGTGGCCGCGCGAAAGCACGAGGGCCGGGTTCCCGATGGGAATCAGCCAGCCCATGAAGTAGAGTACCTCGAGCTGGTAGACCCCGTTGATGAAGAACCCCAGAATGTAGGACGTCACCATCTCCTGCCCCTTGGCGCGGTTCAGGACGCCGCCGCAGAGGAGCCCCAGGGCCACGGCGACGGGCGTCCCGATGATCATCGCCAGAACGATGCCGGGAATCCCCACAATGGCCCAATCCACCCGGCCGCGTCGACGAATTTCTTAATGGGCATCCGAGCCACCCCCCGCATTTTGCCCTGCCGTTCCCATCATCAGAATGCCGAACTCCCGATGGCGGCGTCGTCGCGCAGATACAGGAGCCCACCCAGAAGGGGCTTCAGAAAAAGGTTCTGCGTCTGCATGGCCGTGAAGGTGATGTTCCAGTCGATGCGCTCGCCCAAAAGCAGCCCCACCCCGCGCCGGTCCTCGGAGACGAAGGCCATTCCGCTGTCCAGCGCCTCGCGGGGCGCGCCCAGTTTGACGGGTTTTCCCGCAACACGCCGTGCTGTCCTCCGAGCTGTTTTTTCTCGACCCGGGGGTACTTATTTGCCGATGCTGTAGTATTTCTCGGGAACTTCGACGGCGGTCAAGCCCAGGTAGCCCTTGCCGAAAATGTAGGTGTCCTGGTAGACCAGGCCGAACCCGCCCAGGGCCGCGCTCTGCGTGTAGCCGTAGGAGTAGGCCCAAGTGCCCTTGGAATAAGCCTTTGGGGCGCCGCAGTGAAACATGAGCCAAAAATGCTTGAGTTTACTTGAAGATCAGCAGTATTATAATTGAGATGTTATGCCAATGAAAGGGACAGCAAAGGCGGTGCCGTTCGTCTGCGAGAGAGAATAAAGGGGGGGCGGATATCCCAAGCCGGGAAATATCTCCTCGGCCCCCGACGGGAGGAAATTTTTATGGACATCGGAACAAGCGGAATCGAAAAAATCAAAGACAGGGCGCTGTCGCTCGCCGAGGAGATGACCCGCCTGCGGCGTGGCATTCACGAAAACCCGGAACTCTCCTGGCAGGAGTTTGCAACAAGCCGCCTCATCGCGTCAAAACTCGAAGAACTGGGCCTTGAGCCCCGGATCGGGGTGGGAGATCTGCCCGTCGGCGTTACGGCCGACCTCGAAGGCGGCGCGCCGGGCCCCTGCGCCGCGCTCAGGGCGGACATCGACGCCCTCGCGATAACGGAGGAGAACAACGTTCCTTATAAATCCTGCAAATCGGGTGCCATGCACGCCTGCGGACACGACGGACACATCGTCATCCTGCTCGCCGCGGCGAAAATTCTGTCGGAGATGAAGGAATCTCTGCCCGGGCGGGTGCGGTTCATCTTCCAGCCCGCGGAAGAGCACGGGCACCGCTCCGGGGCGCGGGGAATGATCAACGACGGCGTTTTGGAAGGCGTCTCCTCCATCGCGGGGCTGCATCTGTGGTCCGACATCCCCGCCGGGAAAGTGCAGTGGAAGGCCGGCCCTCTGATGGCCTCCTCGGACGCCTGGAAGGTCGTATTCAAAGGGAAGGGCGGGCACGGCGCCATGCCCCACCTCGCCGTCGACGCGACGCTCGCGGCCGCGGCCTTTATTTTTGCGCTCCAGACCCTCGTGAGCCGGGAAACCGACCCCTTGGAGACGATCGTCGCCAGCGTGGGAAAATTGGAGGCTGGGCAGGTGATCAACATCATCCCCGAGTCCGCGGAGATGTCCGGCAACGTCCGCACCTTCAACCGGACGATCCGCGACAGCGTGGAGGAGCGTTTCCGGCGCCTCGCCGAGGGGGTCGGCGCGACGTACCGCTGCGGCGCGCAGGTTCGTTACGACGGCGTCTATCCCTACCCGGTCGTCAACGACGGCGCGCTGACGAACCTCTTCCGAAGCACGGCGGCGCGGGTCGTCGGGGAGGAAAATCTGCGGGAGGCGGCGCCGCGGATGACGTCGGAGGACTTCAGCTTCTACCAGGCGAAGATTCCGGGCTGTTTCTTCTTTTTGGGCTCCGGCAGCGAGGAAAAGAAAAGCACCGTCCCGCACCATTCCCCCCATTTCGACATTGACGACGATGTTCTGCCGACCGGGGCCGCCCTGATGGCCTCGTTCGCCTGCGCCATGCTCGGACGGCAGAGATTTTCGGAGTAGGAGGTGAAACGCAATGACAGCGACGACAGAAACGCGCGAGCCGGAAATGGGCCTGACGTTCGAGAAAGTCTGGGCGATGTTCCAGGAATCGGATCGGCGTATGCAGAAATTGAGCGAAGAAACGGCCCAACAAATGCAAGAAACCGACCGGCAGCTGCAGGAGGTCGCCCGGCGGATGAGAGAGACCGACCGGCGGATGAAAGAGACTGATCGGCAGATAAAAGAAACCGACCGGCAAATGAAGGAAACCGACCGGCAAATGAAGGAAACCGACCGGCAAATGAAGGAAACCGACCGGCAAATGAAGCGAACCGACATGCAGATAGGGAGATTGGGCAACCGCTTTGGAGAACTGGCGGAACATTTGGTAGCGCCCAACATCATACAGAAGTTCAACGCCCTCGGTTTCCACTTCGACGATATTTCCGGGCTGCGCCGAATTATCAAGGACGAGGGCAGCGGGCAAAAAATTGCGGAGTTCGATATTCTCCTGGAAAACGGGGAGTCCATCATCGGTGTGGAGGTGAAGTCGAAACCGTCCTATGACGATGTGGAAGACCATGTGCGGCGGTTGGAGATCCTTCGTCTCAACAAAGACGGGAAAGGCGACAGACGGAAAATCCACGGAGCTCTCGCGGGAGCCATCATGCCTGATATTGTCAGAACCGCCGCCCTCAAAGCGGGGCTCTACGTTATCACGCAGACCGGAGATACCGTGAAGATCGACGTTCCGGAGGGATTCATTCCCAAAACCTGGTAATTGTTTCCACATAATAAAAAGGAGGAAATAAAGATGACGTCACGGTTTTGCGGCCGGCTTCGCAGGGAGGAAACGGCGTTTCTGATGATAGACGTGCAGGAGCGCCTTCTGCCGTCGATTTCGGGGAGGGAGGCCGTTCTGGAAAACGGCGTCAGGCTTTTGAAGACCGCCGCTCAGCTGGCTTTGCCCGTGCTTTGCACCGAGCAGTACCCCAAGGGGATCGGTGCGACGGCGGCGGAGCTCTCCTCCGTCTTTCCGGACGGAACGCGGCGCTTCGAGAAAATGGCCTTCTGTTGCTGCGACGAGCCGGATTTTCTCGAAGCCCTGCGGGTGCAGGAGCGGGAAGTTATCGTAATTTTCGGCATCGAGAGCCACATCTGCGTTCTCTCGACGGTGCAGGACCTGCTGGAACGGGGCCGGAAAGTCGTCCTCGCGGCCGACGCCTGCGGCAGCCGCAGCCCGGAACACCACAGGCTGGCGCTCGACGCCGCGCGAACCTGCGGGGCCGCCGTCCTTCCCACGGAGACTGTCGTCTACCAGCTGCTCGGCCGTTCCGGCACGCCGGACTTCAAGGCTCTTCTGCCCCTGTTCAAATAGAACGGGTCCAGGGTCTGTGACCCTGGCGGGGTCTGGGGCGGAGCCCCTGTCAGATGGGAATCGGACGCAGGGGGTTTGAATGGTTTCGCGCCGCGGCTCAAAACAAAATTTCAAATTTCAAAAAAATTCTTCGCCGCAGAGCCAGAGGAGGCGGCTTTTGGCGTGGAGGGCCCACGGCGAGGACGGGTAGCGTTCAAGGAACTGTTCGAGGATCTTCCGCGCCTCGTCCTCCCTAGGCTCGGCGAACCCGTCCAGATAGAGGTCGGATAGGGTCCAATAGGCTTCCTCCGCCTCCTCCGTCTGGGGGCATTCTTCTATCAGGCGCAGGCAGAGCTTCTCTTTTTCCTCCGCGTCCGCCGCGCGGGAAAGGGCCAGCCGTATTTCCAAGGCCGTGTTCTGCTGCGTCTCTTGTATTTCCGAGGCTCGCGCCTCTTCCCCGGGCGAGGCGAAAGAGCAGGCGGACGAGGCCGCAAGCAAAAAGACAAAAAGCCAAAGCACCCCCCGGCGCCGGGCGCTCCGTATCCCGAGAGCGGGCATGGCAAAGCCTCCTTTCCCGATTTCCCGATTTCCGACATATTACAACGTTTTGCCTCCGAAATCCATTCCCGGCGGGGAGGAATGTCACTCGTCAGCGACAACGTCTGATTCCTTCGCAAATGTAGTGGGAAGGGATGAAGTGAGAAAAAAGAGAAAAAGCCCACCGGCCCGATATACTAAAGTGGAGGCGACTGGGTCCATTACTGGGTCCATTATAAGAGGGAAGGAGCCCAGCCCCTTCCCTCTTTCTTTGAGCCTTACTTTGAGCCTGATTTTCAGGTTCTTTACGCCTTGATCGGTTCCGCGCCTAGCTCCGCCAAGGCTTTGTAGGCGTTGTAGCGCTGGCGCGCCTCTTTTTCCGCCTGGTCGAACAGGGTGTCCGCGATGTCCGGGAAGCTCTGCTTCAGGGACGCATAGCGGACCTCGCTTTCGAGGAATTCCCTGAAGCCGGTCTTCGGCTCCTTGGAGTCCAGAGAGAAGGGGTTCTTGCCCTGATCGGTCAAAGCGGGGTTGTAGCGGTACAGGTGCCAGTAGCCCGCCTCGACGGCTTTTTTGGTCTGCTCCTGCGTCTTGCCCATGCCGGCCTTGATGCCGTGGTTGATGCAGGGCGCGTAGGCGATGACCAGGGACGGGCCCTTGTGGGCCTCCGCCTCGGTCAGGGCCTTGAGCAGCTGGTTCTTGTCCGCGCCCATGGCGACCTGCGCGACGTAGACGTGCCCGTAGGTCATCGCCATGCGGCCCAGATCCTTCTTGCGCACGCGCTTGCCGCTTGCCGCGAACTTCGCGATGGCCGCGGTGGGCGTGGACTTGGAGGACTGACCTCCCGTGTTGGAGTAGACCTCGGTGTCCACCACCAGAACGTTGACGTCCTCGCCGCTGCCCAAGACGTGGTCCAGCCCGCCGTAGCCGATGTCGTAGGCCCAGCCGTCCCCGCCGAAAATCCAGACGGACTTCTTGACCAGATATTCGCGGTAGTTATAGATCTGCGCGTAATGGTAGAGGGCCTTCTCGTCCCTTTCTCCGCCGCAGCCGCCGCACTCGCAGGGGAGAACCTTCTCCAGAAGCGCTTCGACCCTGGCCGCGGAGGCCCTGGACTTTTCCCCTTCGCTGCGGGTTTCGAGCCACTCGGTGAGGACGGCCTTGTCCTCTGCCGGAATATCGAGCTTCAAAAGAGCATTCATCGCGCTCACGATGTACCCCACCAGCACGTTGAGGGAGAGCTTCATGCCGTAGCCGTACTCCGCGTTGTCCTCGAACAGGGAGTTCGCCCAGGCCGGCCCGCGCCCTTTGGCGTTCACGGTGTAGGGCATACTCGGCGAAGACGCGCCCCAGATGGAAGAGCACCCCGTGGCGTTGGCGATCATCATGCGGTCGCCGAAGAGCTGCGTGACGAGCTTGGCGTAGGGCGTCTCGCCGCAGCCGGCGCACGCGCCGCTGAACTCGAGCAGGGGGCGCTGGAACTGGCTGCCCTGAACGGTGAACTTGCTGCCCGCGTCCTCCTTGTCGGCGATGTTCTCGGCGGCGTGGGTCCAGCGGGGAATCTCGGCGCTCTGCGTCGCGATGGGCTTCATTTCGAGGGCGCTGACCGGGCAGATGTCCGCGCAGTTGCCGCAGCCCATGCAGTCCAGAACGTCAACCTGCATCTTGTACGAGTAACCGAGCTCTTTCAGCGCCTTGCCCTTGGGCTCGACGACGCCGAAGCCCTCCGGCGCGGCCTTCCGCTCTTCGGCGTCCAGCAGGAACGGGCGGATGGCCGCGTGGGGACAGACCATGGCGCACTGATTGCACTGGATACACTTGTCGCTCTTCCACTCGGGGACGTTGACCGCGACGCCGCGCTTCTCGTAGGCGGACGTGCCGGACGGGAAGCGGCCGTCCTCGCGGCCCAGGAAGGCGCTGGACGGCAGGCTGTCTCCGTCCTGCGCGTTGACGGGCATACAGACGCTCTCGATGAAATCGGGAATCTCGGAGGGCAGGCCGACCTTCTCTTCGGGCCTGTCCGCGGCGTTCGCCCAGGCGGCGGGAATCTCGATCTCGATCAGGTTCGCGAGCCCCGCGTCCACGGCGTCGTTGTTCATCTTGACGACCTTCTCGCCCCTCTTGCCGTAGCTGTGCTCGATGGCGTCCTTCATGTACTTCACGGCGTCGCCGATGGGGATGACGTTCGCCAGCTTGAAGAACGCGGACTGCATGATCGTGTTCGTGCGGTTGCCGAGGCCCAGCTTCTCCGCCTCGTCCACGGCGTTGATGACGTAGAATTTGCACTCTTTGGCCGCCAGCTCTCTCCTGAGCTTCGGGGGAAGCTGCTCTTCCAGTTTTTCGGGCGTGATCCACTGCGTGTTCAGAAGGAAGGTTCCGCCCTTTTTCATTCCGGCCAGGACGTTGTACTGGTGGACGTATTCCTGCTTGTGGCAGGCGATGAAGTCCGCCGAGTCGATGAGGTACGTCGACTTGATGGGCGACTTGCCGAAGCGCAGATGCGACACCGTGATGCCGCCGGACTTCTTGGAATCGTAGGCGAAGTAGCCCTGCGCGTACATGTCGGTGTGGTCTCCGATGATCGTGAGGGAGTTTTTGTTGGCGCCCACCGTTCCGTCGGAGCCCAGCCCCCAGAACTTGCAGCAGACGGTTCCCTCCGGCGCGGCCACGATATGTTCCTTCACGGGAAGGGAGGTGTCGCTGACGTCGTCCGCGATGCCGACGGTGAAATGGTTGCGCGGCTCGTAGAGCTTCAGGTTGTCGAACACGGTCTTGATATGGGTCGGCGTCGTGTCCTTGGAGCCGAGGCCGTAGCGTCCGCCGACGATCCTGGGCGCGCAGCAGCCCTTCTCGAAGAACAGCGTGCGGATGTCCTCGTAAAGGGGCTCGCCCAGGGAGCCGGGCTCCTTGCAGCGGTCGAGAACCGCGATGGCCTCGACGGTGGAGGGCAGCACGCGGAAGAAGTACTTGGGGGAGAAGGGCCGGTACAGGTGAACCTCGACGACGCCGACGCGCTCGCCGCGCTCGATCAGGTAGTCCACCGTCTCCTCGATGGCCTGGCAGGCGGAGCCGATGGCCACGACGACACGCGTCGCCTCGGGGTGACCGTAGTAGTTGAACGGGTGATATTCGCGCCCCGTGAGTTTTTTGATCTCCTGCATGTAGGCTTCGACCGTGTCGGGAATGCCGACGTAGAAGGGGGACGCGGCCTCTTTGGCCTGGAAGAAGATGTCGGGGTTCTGGGCCGTGCCCTTGTGGAAGGGGTTCTCGGGCCGCATGGAGCGGGCGCGGAAGGCGTCGATGGCGTCGTAGTCCACCAGCTTCGCGAGGTCGCCGTACTCCAAAGCGTCGATTTTCTGGACCTCGTGGGAGGTGCGGAACCCGTCGAAGAAGTTCAGGAAGGGAACGCTCGACCGGATGGCCGAGAGGTGGGAAACGGCGGACAGATCCATGGTCTCCTGCACGCTGCCGGCCGCCAGCATAGCGAAGCCGGTCATTCGGGCGGACATCACGTCGCTGTGGTCGCCGAAAATGGAAAGCGCGTGCCCGGCCAGGGCGCGCGCCGAGACGTGAAAGACCCCGGGCATCAGCTCCCCGGAGATTTTGTACATGTTGGGCAGCATCAGCAGAAGGCCCTGCGATGCGGTGAAGGTGCTTGCCAGAGAGCCCGCGGAAAGCGCGCCGTGAACCGCTCCGGCGGCTCCGCCCTCGGACTGGAGCTCCGTCACCTTGACGGTCTGTCCGAAGATGTTCTTGAGGCCGTGCGCGGCCCACTCGTCGATCATCTCCGGCATGGTCGAAGACGGAGTAATCGGGAAAATCGCGGCGACTTCCGTGAAAGCGTAGGCGACATGCGCCGCCGCCGTGTTCCCATCCATTGTTTTCCAATGCTTTGCTGCCATAAAAAGTACCCCCCTCTGTATTTTTGCCGCGCCGATTCCCCTTTTGGGGCGGAAATCCGGCGCTCAGTGCCGACCCGCTTCTTCCGGCGAACCTCGATGTTTCGGCGAACTCCCATATTTCGGCAAACCCCCATATTTCGGCAAACCCCTATAATATTTCGTCAAACCTCCATACGCGCCGCCGCTCACCATTTTACTACATTTTTACTACAACCCGCGCGGAGGTGGGGTATAATCGTTTCCGGTGTTTCGTCATACCATACAGAAAGAGGTGAACGGGCGATGCGCGAGATTTCGGCACGCGGGGCACGGCAGGCGCCGGCCCGCGCGCTTTCCTCCGCGGGCTTGTCTGCGGGTTTCCTCGCGATTTTCTTCATGGCGCTTCTCGCGGGGCCTTCCGCCGGGGCGGACTCCGCCTCCCGGATGGAATCTGCTTCACAGAGGGACTCCGCCTCACGGACGGACTCCGTTTCACAGAGGGACTCCCTCCCCCGTGGGAGCTCCGTGATAGCGGCGTATCAGAAAATATACGGGATGAATTTTGAAGTTTACCGCCCCGATGGACTCTCGCCGGGGTGGTTCGTCACCTTCGACGGCTACCCCGTGGCGCAGGTCGCGCCCCATCATTGGGTGTACGGGCGCGTCGAGAGGCCGGGAACCCTCGTGCCTGCGGATGTCGCCGTGGGGTCCGTGGTGCCGATGGACATCCCGGAACTCGCCCGGACGGCGGTCTCCCCGCGGCGCGGGAGCGCTTGCGAGGCCCAGGCCTTCCGGCGCATCGCGTTTTCCGGGCTGGACAACATGGGGGTGCTGGACGATTCCATGGCCTACACGCCCATCGCCTGGAAGAGCGGCGAGCCGGGGCTCCGCATCTGGCTGGGCACCCGCTGGTACCGCGTCGTCCCCGCGGGAGGGCAGACCACGGCCCAGGCTCTCAGAAGTCAGTACGCGTTCATCGTGCGCACCCTCCGCAAAAGGAACAAGCCCTGGACGCGGTCCGACACGCGGGATCTGGCGGACCTGGCCAGAGAGTGGGGATACCTCTGGCGCGGGTCTGTCGCCTTCTCCGCGCTGTCCCGGTTCAGGGACGGTTTCGGGGGCGGTAACGACGGCGGCGCTTCCGGAGGGACGGCACCCGGGGGAGCGGAACCCGGCGGAACGACGACCGGCGGCGGCGAGTGGGACACCGGCGCCGCCGCCGGAGAAGGGGGCGGAGGCGGCGGCTGGGACACCGGCGGAGGCGGCGGCAACAATAACGGAGGCGGAGGCGGCTGGGACAAATGAGCGGGAAAAAAACACCGAAGGCGGCAAAACCGGCAAAAGAGCTGAAAGAGGTAAAGAAGATAAAAGCGGAGCCGGAACGCCGGGAGGACATTTACGAAATTTTGGGCAGGGCCTTTGAATCGGAGGACGACAGGGAGATCGAGGAACTGACCGCCCAAGTGCTCGCAGTGGACCCGGACAATCCCGAGGCCCTCCTGCTCAGGGCCGACATCATCGACGAAAACGAGGAAGAGCGGCTTTTTCTTCTGGAAAAGGCCCGCGGCGAACTGGAGCGGTACTTTCAGGAGAAGGGACTCTCCGGCGAGGACATTTTTGAGGATGAAGAGGGTTTGGGTTTCGTCTACATCGCGGTCTTGCAGCGCATAGCCTACACCCTGTTCACTCTGGAGGAGGACGACCGCTCTCTCGAGGTCGTGAGGGAGCTTCTGCGCTATGACCCGGAGGATTATGCCCTCGCGAAGACGCTTTATTACCGTATTTATCTGGAGCGCGAGGATTGGACCCACATCCTCGAAGAGACGATGAAGGAAACGAACCGCGACCTGGGCTGGGCCTACTCCCGGACGATTGCCACCTTCATGCTCTCGGCCGGCGGCAGGGAGAAGTCCGCGGGAAAAAAGGACGCGGAAAAGACTGGCTCTTTTGTCCGAGAGGGAAGCCTCGAAAAGGTCGACAAAATGCTGTGGGACGCGGTGCGCATGGCGCCGAACGCTCCGTTTTACATGCTGGGCTACACGCCCGACCCCGTGGACGACTCGGAGGAAGAGGAGGACGTCTTTCACTTCGGTATACTGTACGAAGGGGTCTGGGTGAACTCCCGCGAACTGCTGAACTGGTTCTCCCGGGCGACGATCCTTTTCGGCCTCCTGACCGGGCGTTTCGGCGAGGAAAGCGGCGACATGGAGGAAATTCTGGACGCGCTCGGCGGAACGACGGATTACGAAGATCTGACGCGGAAGCTGGCGGACGCGCCCAGGGACGACGAAACGGTTCTGCGCGTCCTCGCGGAAGGCAGTTATCCCGCCGCGTACTGACCGGAACCGCGTTTAAGCTCAAGTGTTATCACCAATTCAAGCTCAAATCTCATAAGGAGTGGTTATGATGACTGTGCCAAGCGACATCGCCATCGCGCAGGCGGCGAAAATGCAGCCGATCGCCGAGATAGCGAAGAAACTGGGTATCGGCGAGGAAGAACTGGAACTCTACGGAAGGTACAAGGCCAAAATCGGCCCCGGCGTGTACAGGCGCCTCGCGGAGAAGCCGGACGGAAAGCTCGTTCTGGTGACGGCGATCACGCCGACCCCCGCGGGGGAGGGCAAGACGACGACCAGCGTCGGGCTTGTCCAGGGGCTGGCCCGAATCGGCAAGAAAGCCTGCGTGGCTTTGCGGGAGCCCTCCCTCGGCCCGAGTTTCGGCGTCAAGGGCGGCGCCGCGGGCGGCGGTTACGCCCAAGTCGTCCCGATGGAGGACATCAACCTTCACTTCACGGGCGACCTTCATGCCGTGACGACGGCCCACAACCTCTGCGCGGCGATGCTCGACAACCACATTCAGCAGGGCAACGAGCTGAACATCGACCCGCGCCGCGTCGTCTTCCGCCGCGTGATGGACCTGAACGACCGCGCCCTGCGCAAGGTCGTCATCGGACTCGGCGGCCGGACGGAGGGCGTTCCGCGCGAGAGCGGTTTCGACATCACCGTCGCGTCCGAGGTCATGGCGATCCTCTGCCTGGCGATGGATTTGACGGACCTGAAGGCCCGTCTTTCCAAAATCGTCGTGGCCTATACTTACGAGGGCAAAGCCGTCACGGCCGCGGACATCGGCGCGGCCGGCTCCATGACCGTCCTGCTCCGGGACGCGATCAACCCCAACCTGGTTCAGACGCTCGAAGGCGTGCCCGCCTTCATCCACGGCGGCCCGTTCGCCAACATCGCGCACGGCTGCAACAGCGTGCAGGCGACGAAGCTGGGGCTGAAGCTGGCGGACTACATGGTGACGGAGGCCGGGTTCGGCGCGGATTTGGGCGCGGAAAAATTCCTCGACATCAAGTGCCGCGCGGCCGGGCTGAAGCCGTCGGCCGTCGTGCTGGTCGCCACGGTGCGCGCCCTGAAAATGCACGGCGGCAGGAAAAAGACCGAGCTGACCGGGGAGGACCTGAAGGCCCTCGAAGCGGGAATGCCGAACCTCGAGAAGCACATCGAGAACATCCAGAAGTTCGGGCTGCCCGTCGTGGTCGCCATCAACTGCTTCCCCGCCGACACCGCGGCGGAGCTGGCCCTGGTGGAGAAGAAATGTTCGGAGCTCGGCGCGAGCTTCGCCCTGTCCGAGGTGTGGGAAAAAGGCGGCGAGGGCGGCGCGGAGCTGGCGAAGAAAGTCGTCGAGGCGTGCGAAAAACAAAAACCCTCCGAACCCCGGTACGTCTACAGTCCCGAAATGAGCCCGAAGGAGAAAATGGAGGCCATCGCCCGCGGAATTTACGGCGCGGACGGCGTGGACTTCACCCCTCAGGCCGAAAAGGACCTCGAACTCATTCACGCGCTGGGCAAGGACGATCTTCTGATTTGCATGGCGAAAACGCAGTATTCCTTTTCCGACGACGCGGCGAAGCTGGGCCGGCCGAAGGGCTTCCGCGTCACGGTGCGCGAGGTGCGCCTCTCCGCGGGGGCGGGCTTTCTGGTCGCCGTGACCGGGGCCATTATGACGATGCCCGGCTTGCCGAAGAAACCCGCGGCCCTGACGATCGACGTGGATGAAAACGGAAAAATCACCGGATTGTTTTGATCCGGCGTGTTCTGACCCGGCGGACTGCGGAAAGCTCGGACGATGAGGGAGAATGCTCGAACATGGCAATCTGCTTGTTTTCAGCTATTCTGACTTCAGGCTTTTTATCCTGGTTCACTATATGACCCGGCGGGACGGTTTTTTGACCCTCGGCATAGAGACAAGCTGCGACGACACGGCGGTCGCCCTTTTGGAGGGCGGCCGCACCGTGCTGGCGGAAATGCTTTCGAGCCAGCCCGAGCACGCCGCGTTCGGCGGCGTCGTCCCGGAGTTTGCCGCGCGCAGGCATATCGAAAATCTCCTCCCCCTGATCGACGCCGTCCTGCGCAATGTCGGCGTCGGGGGCAGAGATTTGGACCTCATCGCCGTCACGCGGGGGCCGGGCCTGATGGGGTCTCTTCTGGTGGGGGTCGAGACGGCGCGGGCGCTGTCTCAGGCGTGGGGTGTCCCCGTGATCGGGGTCAACCATCTGGAGGGCCATCTGTTCGCCCCCCTGCTTGACGCCGACCTGACCCCGCCGTTCCTTTCCCTGATCGCCTCCGGCGGGCACACGGAGATCGTCCGGGTCGACGCCTTCGGCCGTTACGCCCTGCTGGGGACCACGCGCGACGACGCCGCGGGCGAGGCCTACGACAAGGCCGCGAAGATTCTGGGCCTCTCCTACCCCGGCGGCCCGGAGATCGACCGGCTCGCGCGGACGGGAAACCCCAGGGCCTTCGATTTTCCCACGCCCCTGAAGAACACGGACAAAATCGAGTTCAGCTTCAGCGGCCTCAAGACCGCTCTCCTCTGGCAGGTCAACCGCCTGAAAGAGGGCGGCGCCGGAAACGCCCTGCCCGTCGCGGACCTCTGCGCCTCGTTTCAGCGCGCGGTCACGGAAACGCTGGTCGCGAAGGCCGCCCTGGCCGTCAGGCAGACGAACATACGGGTTCTCTCCGTCTCCGGGGGGGTCGCGGCCAACAGCGGCCTGCGCCGGGCGCTGCGGGAAAGGCGCGGCTGGAAGGTCTGTTTGCCTGAGCCCTCGCGATGCACCGACAACGCCGCCATGATCGCCATGGCCGGGCGCGACGCGTGGAAGCGCCGCCTTCAGAACCAGAACCAGAATCATCAGGACTCTTTGGAGCCCCTTGTCCCCGACCCTTCGCTGGACCTTCCGTCCGCCTCGACCCCGTAAGCCGTAAGCCCGGCGGCTGGGAGGGCGGGCAAGGAAGGAGGCAAATTCCGAAAATCATTAAATCATTTGCCCCAGAGGCCGCGCTTCTGCGTTCGGGCTTCCTGCTGGAACTTCGCGAAGAGGTCCGCGTACTTCGAGTTCGGCTGAATTGTCATGACCTTGCCGTAGCCGTCGAGAATCAGCCGCGCGTTGAACATTCCGCGCCGCACCGCCGCCTCCCCCTCCCCCGGCTCCTCCAGCCACAGGTAGGCCAGGTGGCGCTGATACCGGTCGAGCGGCGCGGCGTCGTACTCCAGCCAGACCGTTTTGTTCAGGAGGGACTTTTTCGTGAAGTTCGAGGCCTCTTTTCCGTAGAACTGCACGGGTTTTTTGGGATGCACGGTCTCCGGCGTGTCGACGCCGAGCAGCCGCACGGTCCGCTTCTCGCCCGAGACGAGAACCTGAACCGTGTCCCCGTCCGTCACGCGCGTGACCGTTCCCCGCAGGGTGTTCGGGTCCGGCGCGAAAAACAGATAGAAAACGCCCATCAGAAGAGCGCCAGCCAAGGACGCCAGTTTCTTTTTCGTCAGACGAAGCGGCAGCCGGGGCAGGCGCCGAAGCTCGAATTTTCGTCTTCTCATAATTTTTGCCCTCTCATAACACGACAGCGACCTTTCTTTAGTAAAACTCAAAATTAGTAAAACCAAATTTAGTAAGACTCAAATCGGCAAAACTCAAATTTTTTCTTCCCGAATTATCTTAACACCCGCGGGAGCTTGGATGTTCGGCGCGTGTTTTGTCTTGCGCGTTATATAATGAGATTGTCAAAAACACTCTTCCAGAGGGCGGGCTTTGATTTGATTTATTTAGTGATCGGGATTGTGGTCGTCGTCGTCGCCAGCGCGTTCTTGTCGCAGCGCGCCCGGAACGCGGCGGACACGGACGAAGAACAGGGAATCGAGACCGCCGCGCAGGAAGGAAGCGTGGAGACAAGCGGATTCGAAGAGGCTCTCAGGAAAGCCGAAACGGAGTCCTCTTCCGCGGATTCGCTTTCGCTGTCGCGCGCCGGGCCCGGGGCCGAGACGGTTCCGTCTGTTCCGGCCGCGCCCGAGGCGGAAGACCCCGGATGGGGCGCGGCGGATGAGGTCACGCCGCTGAGGCCCGTCCTGGCGGCGGCGCCCATCAGCTCGCCCAGCGCCCTTTCGAGCGCCACCTACTCGTCCGCCGCGCCGCACGCTCTGGCGGGCGAGTCTCCCTACGCGTTCGGGAACACGCCGGAGGAGAAGCCCAAGCCGGATTCGTCGCTTCTGCGCTGGAGCGGGAAGATGGGCAGCATTCAGGTGGGCGAGTTCTCGATCCGCGGGCCGGTCGCCTACTGGTCGGAGGGGATCAGCAGCACACCGGAGCCCTCCTGCATCGACATCACCCTGCCGGTGGAGTATCCCGGCGAGGAGCGGGAACCGCCGAGCGAAGGGGCCGTCTCCTACGCCGAAATGTCCCCCGCCCAGAGGGGGGTCTACCTGCTCTGGCTGGCCGGCGGGCGCATTCAGTCTCCCATACACGTCTGTTACCCGACGCTCTGGCTTTTCGGGCTGGAGCGGCGTGTGCTGTCCGACCGCCTCGACGCCGTCATCTGCATCGGGGAGGCGTTTCGGCTGATCCCCCTGAGCCGCTGGGCGTCCCTGAAGGAGAGCCTGATCCGGTTCGTGACCTGGACGGCGGCAAAGGTGTGGCTACCCGAGGAGCAGCTTCTGGCCTTCAGCCGGTCGCTTCTGGCCGTGCCGAAGGAGATCCTCTGCATGCTTCTGCGCCCCTACGCCGACGCGGGACTGCCGCTTCCCTCCCTGATCGCCTTCACGGTGATGCGCGCCGCTCCCTTCGAAACGGAGGGGGCGGCAAAGGGCCCCATTCCGCACTCCGACGAGCTGTTGGAAAAGTTCGCGTCCGTCTACAAGTCCAAATGCTCGGGCGGGGTGGTGCTCACCCGGCCCAAAAGCGCGCTTTTCGTGGCCTACGTCCCGTCCAACCCGTCTCTTTCCAACGACAAAAACGCGTCGGGAGGCGTGCTGGAGCTTCCCGACTTTTTCCGGGACGCCAAGGACTTCGTCCCGCTTATCGCCGCGTGGAACGCGTTCCTGCCGTCGATCCAGCCTTCCGCGCAGCTCACCGCCGCGGAGGAGGTCAAGGAACGCCCCGATTGGGACGTCTTTGTCCGGGGCGCGCTGGGACTTCCCGAAGGGAACGGGGAACTCATAGACGTCCGTCTTCTCAAACCGATTTTCACGAATCTGGGGGTTCTGGGGGATCTGATGGGCATCGAGCGGCCTCCGGAGGAGCAGGGGGACGAAAACGCGGCGAAAAACGTGAAAAACGCGAAAAAAACCAAAGCGGCGGATCGGAAGAAAATCGTTGACGCCGCGAAAGTGGAGGGTTTTCTGGTGCTGCCGGACCTCGGCATCACGGGGAAAGAGTACCTCTGGGACGCTCCCGTCGTTCTGACGCCTTTCCCGGCGGGGGCCCGGCTGTCGCAGGACTGCAGCGCCGCGGCGCTTTTGTTCGAGTACGCCGCCGCCCTGACGGCCCTCTTCGTGCCGGAGGCCCTGGAGGGTATGATAAAGTGCCTCGGCGACTATTTTTCGCTTTCCTCGGACGACGGCGCGCGGCTGGAGGCCCTTTCCTCCGTGCTCGCGTCTTTGCCGGAGGGGCCGGACAGGGGCCCGGAGAACATAGGGGAGTGCCTCCAGTTCTGGCTGAACCGGGAGGAACGGGGCGTCGTGCGGGATTTTATGAGGAGTTTTCTCGCGAACTTCGCGCGTTTCGCGAATTTATCGGTGTCATCGGGCGAAGACCGGGAAACGCAGGAGTGGGATGAAAAGGTTTGCGAGTCTCTCGGCGTGGAGGAGAGCGACCCGCCTCCCGTTTCTTTCGGAGGCGAAAAGCCGCTTTTGGAGTTGGGCCTGACGGCAGGCAAGGTCCTGGCGCCGCTGTTCAAAGACTGAATCAAGATTGACTGAATCAAGATTGAATAAAGACTGAATGAAAACTGAAATTCGGGGGGCGGGGGCTGCTTATGTTTGAATATATGATTGTGGCGGACGACTACACGGGCGCGGTGGAAACGGCGTCGAAATTCATGAACGGCGGGTACAGGTCTTCCGTTACGCTGGATTCCGGCTCTCTGGATTCCGTGCGGAATTGCGCCGCCGTCGCGCTGGACACGGAAACCTTCTTCAGCGCGCCCGAAGAGGCGCGGGCAAAGATGAGGAAAGTGGCGGGAGATCTGCTTCCCTGGAAGGACAATCTCGTGTTCTTCAAACGCATAGAGCCGGCGCTGCGCGGAAACGTGGGGCCGGAGGTCCAGACTCTGGTCCGGGAGATGGGATTCGAGTACGTCGTCGTCGTCCCCGCCTTTTCGCGCGGGCGCCGGGCCGTCGAGGAAGGGACGGCCTATCTGGACGCGCACGAGCGCCTGTCGGCCCTCACCGTGACGACGTCGAAGTCCGCCACGCTCGAAGCGACCGTGGCGGCGCTGCACAGGGAGGGGCTCTCTCCGGCCGCGGTCGGCCTGGAGGAGGTCCGCGGCGGTAAAACGGAAGCGATCGTCTCCGGCAAGGGGTGCTTCTGCTTCGACGCCGAAAACGACGAGGACCTGAAAAGCATCGTCCAGGGCGTTCTGAAGGTGACCCTGGCCAGAAACGTACTTTGGGTCGGAGCCGTGGGGCTGGCGGAGGCCCTGGCCCTGTCCCCCAGGCCCTTCGTCGTCGTCGTCGGAACGGCTCATCCGCGCAGCATCCGTCAGGCGCGTCAGCTTCTGGACAACGCCATGGCCTATCCCGTCCAGCTGGACGCGGGCGTTCTCCGGGGCGGGGACGCGGCCGTCAGGGCCGAGTGCGCGCGGGCCGCGGGAGAGGCGGAGAATCTGCTGCGCTGCGGCCAGTCTATCCTGCTGGCGGCGACGCTGAACGGGCGGTTCGTCCGGGGCTCCTATCCCGACGACAACCTCGACGGTTTTCTGAATTTCCTCTCGGAGACCGCGAGGGAGATCGTCGGGCGCGTCAAGATCGGCGGCCTTTGCGTCACGGGCGGGGGCTGCGCGGTCCGGATCGTGCGGAAGATCAAGGCCGAGAGCATCGTGCTGGACGAGGAGATTCAGGAGGGCATCGCCCTTTCGCGGATCGCCGGAGGCTCGTTCGACGGTCTGCCCCTGATTCTCAAAAGCGGTTCTCTCGGAGGAGAGCGGGCGCTGGTGCACTGTATGGAGTATTTTCTGCAAAACGAGTACGCGTGACGCGGCGGGCCGGCGAAATTCAGAAAAACAGAACTCAGAAGAAAAGAACTCGGGAGAGTGAGAACGGATGAAACTGGTGGTCATCGGGTCGGGTTACGTCGGTTTGGTGACGGGAACCTGCCTGGCGCGGTTCGGAAACAGCGTGGTCTGCGTGGACACGGACGAACGCCGGATCGAGACGCTGCGCCGGGGAGAGGTGCCTTTCTATGAACCCGGCCTGTCGGATATGATGAAGCGCAATATGGAAGAAGGCCGCCTTTCTTTCACGCCGGACACGGAATCCGCGCTGGACGGAGCGGAGGTCTGCTTCATCACCGTCGGAACCCCCTCCGCCCCGGACGGCGGAGCGGATCTTTCTTATGTGGAGGCGGCGTCGCGCGCCGTCGGCCGCGCAATAAAGCTCGAGAAGAACGAGAAGATCGGGGAGGGGGGGCGCCTGCTGGTCGCCGTGAAGTCCACCGTGCCGATGGGAACGAACGCCCGGGTCAGGGACTGGATTGCCGAGGAGCTGCGAAAGCGCGGCGCGGGCGGTTTTACAGCGGGCGGGCTCATAGAAATGGCCTCGAACCCGGAATTTCTGCGCGAGGGAGCGGCGGTTCGGGACTTTGTCGAGCCCGACCGCGTGGTTATCGGCACGGACTCCCCCGGCGCCGCGGAGCGGATGAGGGAGCTTTACTCCTTCACGGAACCGGACAAGCTCCTGTTCATGGACATCGCCTCCGCCGAAATGGCGAAGTACGCCGCCAACGCGATGCTGGCGGCGCGCATTTCCTTCATGAACGAGATGGCGAACATCTGCGAGCGCGTGGGCGCGAACATCGACAGCATCCGCCAGGCCATGGGGCTGGACACGCGGATCGGCGGCAAGTTTTTATACGCGGGCTGCGGCTACGGCGGGTCCTGCTTTCCCAAGGACGTGCGCGCCATCCGCGACTTCGCCGCCTCGTCCGGCTGCGACGCGCGCATTCTCTCCGCCGTGGACGAGGTCAATGTCCGCCAGAAAGAGGTGCTTTACGAGAAGCTGGCCGCGCATTTCGGGGCCGGCGGGCTGTCGGGGCGCACGATCGCCCTCTGGGGTCTGGCCTTCAAGCCCAAGACCTCCGACACGCGGGAGGCTCCGGCTCTGAGCCTGATCCGGCGGCTTCTGGACGACGGCGCGCGCGTCGCCGCCCACGACCCGCGCGCGGCCGGCGAGGCGAAAGAGGTTCTCGGCGAGCGCCGGGGCCTGTCTTACGCGAGCGGCCCCTACGAGGCCGTGGACGGGGCCGACGCCCTGGCCGTCGCGACGGAGTGGGACATCTACAGGCAGCCCGATTTCGAGCGCGTCCGGCGCCTCCTGAAAACCCCGGTCATCGTGGACGGCCGCAACCTCTACTCCCTGTCCGAAATGCGGCACAGGGGCTTCGTCTACTACTCCGTCGGCCGCCCGCCCGTCCTCGCCGCCTCTCAAGGGTGAACGGGGCTGTTCACTTCACTTAGAAAAGCCCCCTTGCGGGGGCCTGAAAATCTCTGCTATAATCCGTCACAGGAAATACCCGTCTGGGACAGGTCAGACGGTTGTGTTTCTTGGGCTGCCGAAGCGGGGCTGACATCTCCACCTCGGACTTACGCCCTTCGGATAGGTTAGCAGCGCTTAAAGATTATGCGGAGCAGTTCCGCGATGGCTCGTATTAGTTCTGCCAGAGCTAATACGAGTTCTTTTATTCTCTCCACGCAATCACCCCCTTTCGGGGGGACACCCCTGGCAGCTGCGCGGTTACCCGTGCCCTGTCCTGCGCGTTATTATAGCAACTGCCTTATCCCGGTGAGTACTCCCCGTCCGCCCGGGCGGGGTCGTTCATTCGTCCTGCCAGTGCAGCGCGTAGGCCGTCATCGCGGCCGTGCCCGTCCAGAGGACGGACTCGTTCACGTCGAATTTCGGGTGGTGATGCGGATAGTCGCGTCCTCCGCCGAAAGAAGAGCAGTGGAAAAAGAACGCGCCCGGCCTCTCCGCGAGGTAGTACGAAAAATCCTCGCTGCCCGAGGTCGGAAATTCGACTTCCCGGACCCATTGTTCCCCCAGGACACTCGTCACGATGTCCCGCATTCTCAGGGCCGCGGCTTTGTCGTTGATCACCGCCGCGAGGTCTCCGAAGAACTCCACCGTCGCTCTGCCCCTCATGGACGCGGCGACCCCCTCGGCCGTGGCGCGGATGCGCTCCTTCAGAAAGGCGGCGACCCCGGCGTCGAAGGAGCGCACCGTCCCCCGCATTTCGCAGTTCCCGGCGATGACGTTGCTGGCCGTGCCGCCCTCGATTTTTCCGATCGTGACGACGGCGGGGTCGAAGGGATTGACCTCGCGGCTGACCAGGGTCTGGAGCTGCGAGATGACCTCGGCGGCCATGACGATGGGGTCCACCGTGAGGTGGGGCATGGCCCCGTGTCCGCCCTTGCCCTCCAGCAGTATCCGGCAGACGCTGGTCGCGGCCATGAAGGGACCGGCCCGCCAGCCGATCTGCCCGGGCTCCAGGCCGTTCCAGATGTTGCCGGTGTGGAGCCCGATGATTTCGTCGACCCGCGGGTTTTCGAGCGCGCCGCTTTCGATCATCGAGCCCGCGCCCCCGACCGCCTCCTCCGAGGGCTGGAAAATGAAGCGCACCGTTCCGGCCAATTCCGCGCGGGACTCCGCCAGCAGCTTCGCCGTGCCCAGAAGCATCGCGACGTGGGCGTCGTGGCCGCAGGCGTGCATACTCCCGTTCTCCGAGGCGAAGGGAAGGCCCGTCTCCTCTTTCACGGGAAGCGCGTCCATATCCGAGCGGAGCGCCAGCACCTTGCCGGGCTTTCCGTCTTTCCCGTTTTTTGCGCCCTTCAGGGTGGCGAAAACTCCGTGTCCCCGGCCCTGACCGGACTTGATTTCGTCCAGCCCCAATTTGGACAGCTCCCGCACGACGACGCTTTCCGTGAAGGGAAGGTCGTGCTCCAGCTCCGGGTGCGCGTGCAGTTCCCGCCTCAAAGCCACGATGGTTTCGTTCAGATCTCTGGCCTGTTTCTCGACATTCATACCGGCAGCCTCCTTAGTTTATACTGAGCTGAACAAAAGCATGGAGCGCCGCCCCATACCCCGCAGGGGACGAGTCCCCTGACCCCGTTTGAATTCCTCTCAATCGGTATCGTGTCCAAGCGTCGTATTCAATCCGAAGATATGAGCGTATTATAGAGCAAAGAACGCGGAGGATTGGGGTCTTCTTTCATAATTTTCTTTGTATATTTTCTTTACATACTTTCTTTGCATACTTTCTTTGGGGAGGCATTGCGGTGACGACGAAATTATTCAGGGGAGCGCACATTTACACGCCGATGAAGGAGGACAGGCCGGCGTCCGGCGCGGCGCAGGGGAACCTGCTCGAGTGGAAGGACGGAGGTTTTCTCGTCGAAAACGGGAGGATTTCGCTGATCGGCGAGCGGCGGGACGTGGAAAGGCAGGCGGGAAAGAACGGGAACAAGACGGTGGACGCGGAGGTGGACCTGGGGGGCGCGGTGGTCGTCCCCGGCTTCGTGGATCCTCATACCCACGCCTGCGTCGCCGCCCTGCGCGAGGGAGAGTTCTCCATGCGGCTCGCGGGCAAGCCGTACCTCGAAATACTGAAGGCGGGCGGGGGCATCCTGTCCTCCGTGCGGAGCGTCCGCGCCGCCTCGGAGGATGAGTTGTTCCGGTTCTCCGCGAAGCTGCTCGAAACGACGCTCCGCTACGGCACCACGACGGTCGAGATCAAGAGCGGCTACGGACTGGACCGGGAGAACGAGCTCAAAATGCTGTCCGTCATCGCCCGGCTGGGGCGCGAGGGCGCGGGCAGAGGGGTGGTTCAGACCGTCGTCCCGACCTTCATGGGCGCCCACGCCGTGCCGGAGGAGTACCGGACGAAGCCCGACAGCTACGTGGTGATGCTCCGCGACGAAATGCTGCCCGCCGTGGCGAAGCAGGGCATCGCGAAGTTCTGCGATGTCTTCTGCGAGGACGGCGTCTTTTCCGTCGCGCAAAGCCGAAGGATTCTGCAAAAGGCGGCGGAGCTGGGCATGAGGCTGAAAATACACGCGGACGAGGTTCACGACCTCGGCGGCGCGGCTCTGGCGGGGGAACTCCGCACGGCCTCGGCCGAACACCTTCTGGCCGCGTCCGACGAGGGAATCGACGCGATGGCCAAGGGGGGCGTCGTGGCCGTCCTGCTGCCCGCGACGGCCTACAGCCTGAAAAAACCCTTTGCCCGCGCCCGGTCGATGATCGAGCGGAACGTGCCCGTCGCTCTGGCCACGGACCTGAACCCCGGTTCCTGCTTCTGCCAGTCCATGCCGTTCGTCGCGAGCCTCGCGATGATGGGCATGAACATGACGCCCGGCGAGACCCTGACCGGAATAACGCTGAACGCGGCCTGGGCGGTCGGCCTGGAAGAGGAGGTCGGCAGCCTGGAGCCCGGCAAACTGGCCGATTTCGTCGTGCTGGACGGGGAGACCCCCGCCATTCTGGCCTACGCCTCGGGCATCTGCCCGATCCGCTCCGTCTGGAAAAGGGGAGAAAGAGTGTGAAAGGCGGAAAAACGCCTTTGATTTTTAAGGGGCAGGTCAGACACCTCCTTTCGGGGGGATACCCCAGACAGCTCGCCCGGATGTTTTCGGACGCCTCTCCTGCGGGACATTATATCGACTTAATAAAAAATTCGAGCCTCGCATGGGGTCTTTTTTCGGCCGGGCGGCCTGACTGAAAACGAGAGGCTCCCCCTTGCGGAGGAGCCTCCTGTTGATGGCCGTCTTCTTAAATTGTCCTCTGTTTCAGCGCGCGCTTATCCGCGCGGCCAGGCACGCCGCCAGAATTGCCAGTATCGTAACTCCCGCGCCGAAGCCCGCGTCGCAGCCGCCGCCTTTTTCCACCACCACCGGGTCAGGCGGTTCGTTGTACATGCGGCGGTTCTTTTCCGGGATCGACTTGAACGTGACGGGCGGGTCGAAGGTCTGCAGGTGCATCGTGTCACTGTCTCCGTGCCTGAACTCGATCCGCGAGACGGACAGCAGATTCTTCAGCGCGTTCTCGTCCTCCGCCGTTCCTCCCATCCACAGCATTTTGTCCTTGGCGTACACCTCGTTCTTTCCCTT
>JAISMH010000065.1 GCA_031276855.1 Synergistaceae bacterium | reverse complement strand
TAATCACGTTCACGCCCGGACAGAAATCCAGCGCGAACTCGCCCTTGAACACCAGAAAATCCTTTATTTCCACGCGATCGATTGCCATTGCCCTAATCCTCCGTATGGAACAGCTTCAGCTGCTTGCCGCTGTCTCCGCGCGACATGATTTTCGCCGCGGCCACGACTCCGCCCTGTTCCATGGCCTTGGTCAACTGCTGGGTGAGCAGTCAGATGCTCGGTAAGCCGCGGCATCTCTTAAAAATTGGTCAAGCGGCACATCCTGAAAGATTGTCCTTTGCCATTCCGTATAATCAAAGGGTTCACGGCGCAGCAAAGCGATAAATCGTTCCGCGTCAACCAACCCCAGTTGTTCCGCCAAAATGCGCATCCCTTCTTGTTTGAGTACCATATTATTCATCGTCACCGAATCTCCTTATAAAATCAATAGGGTTTACGACCGCGATTCGAGCAATAGGCTTATTGAGTATTTTCTTGTCCGTAGTCAGAAAAAATTCGGCGCTGGCTGAGATAGCGCACGCGACATGAGCGGCGTCTTTTTGCCGTAAGCCGAGCTTCATCAGTTCCTGAGCATCTTGCCGGATTGTTTCGGAATAGCCACAGTCAATGACGGCAATCTCTTTCCAGACAGCTATGCGGTCTCTTATCTCTTCAAACGGGTTGGCTCCGTTCTCATAATCAAGGACAAATGACCAAGCCAACTCTATTTCACCGGCTCGGATAAGCTCTTGAATATGCAACTTCGCGTCCGTCTCCAGCCGAATCAGGATGGACGTTTGGGCGTCGTAGGGCCGATTGAAACAGCAATTATCCAAATAAACACGATATTTTTTCATTGCGTCTTCCCGCTTATCCCTCTCTCAGGATCACTTCTCGTCGCCGCGAAGTCGGGCCGCTCGCGGAACGGGCGCTTCAAGTATACGGTGTTTATGCTTGTGCTGTCCACTTCCACAATTGTCAGGATGGTAACCGTTCAAACCCCGTATACCATGTTCAGTTAAGACAGGCGTTTATCACGGGGGGGCTCGGGGGGGCCAGTGAAGGAGCGCAGCGACTGAACGAGCTCTGCCCCCCTGAGCTTGAACGTTTACTCAGGATGTAATCGTTCGGCTTGTTGAACGCCGTAAGTATCTCGTTCTTGCTGAGCGTGAGGGTATTGTCTTCAGGCCTGGGTCTTAATACCTAAATGAAAGCCTCCCGGCATGTCCGGGGAAATATGCGCGGCGGGCCATGATAGAATAGAATTCGGGCGAACGGGTTCCGCCCCCTGAGCTTGAACGTTTACGTCGAAGTCCATACCGAGTCTATATTGTTTGGAGCCATTGTGGGATGAAAGAAAATCGGGAAACCGCAGGAGAATTTCTGCAAATCGAAAAAACGGACTCCGCGCAAATCGAAAGAACGGGCTCCGCCCGGCAGGAAACGCGCCGGAACGCGGAAATTTCAGAGAAGGGCGCGGATTCGGATGTCGGTTGGGAGAAGGGCCTTCCGCCAAGCGGCGAAGAGGCGGAAGAAGAATTTCCCTTCTCGTTCGGCGTACAGAAGTCCCGGCAGGCGCGGCTGGAACGTGCCGAGGCGGAGTTGCGGCATCTGAAAAAGGCCCGCGCGATCGCCGAGGAAAAACTGCGGGAAGAAAAAGAGCGGTGGCAGCTCGTCATGCAGTGCAGCCAGGACGGGGTGTGGGACATCGACCTGGAGACGAAAACCGCTTTGTACTGCTCCCCCCGCTTCACCGAGCTGACCGGGATGCAGTCGGACGGTACTTCCTTTGTCTACGACTGGCTCCGGCTCTTCCACCCGGACGACGAAGAGGCGATTTCCTTCTTCTTCAATGTTTTTGCGGGAAAGTACACCCGAAATTCTTTTCGCCTCGACCACCGGCTCTTTTGCCGCAGCGACGGGTACCGTTGGTTCATGACGCGGGGAATGCTGGTCAAAAACCCCCTCACGCAAAAATTTTCCCGCTTGGTGGGCGTATCCGTGGACATTCAGGAGCGCAAGGAACGGGAGGAGCTTTTCTCGCACCGCGCGATGCACGACGTGCTGACGGATCTTCCCAATCGGGAGCTTTTCAACGACCGGCTGAAAAGCTCCATCGAGTTCGCGAAAAGGAACCGTTCGCACCTTGCCGTCATCATGCTCGACCTGGACTATTTCAAGCAGATCAACGACACCCTGGGGCATCAGGCGGGGGACGCCCTTCTGGTGGAGATCGCCGCCCGCCTGCGCAAAAGCATAAGGGAAAGCGACATCGTCTCCCGTTTCGGAGGGGACGAGTTCGCCATGCTTCTGGCGTTCGGGGAAAAAGAATGGTACGGCCTCATCAATGCCCTCCGGCGTATCCTGTCGAGCCTGAAAAAACCCTTCTGGTTCGACGAAAAAAAACTGTCGATAGCGTCGTCCATGGGAATATCCATTGCGCCCGACGACGGCGACAATCCGAAGGAACTTCTGAAGCGCGCCGACGACGCCTTATATCACGTGAAATCCTCCGGGCGCAACGCGTACGCTTTTTGGAAACCCGACCAGCAATACGTTTTGGTCGAATCTCAGTAGAGGCGGAAGCAAAAATGAGCCATGTCGTAAAAGATGAAATTCGGACGCGCCCGGAGCTTATGGAATGCCTGAGAAAGGGCAGCGGACTCCTGCTGCTCGACGGCGGAATGGGGACGATGCTGGGTGAACGGGGTTGGGCTCCGCCCACCCTGCCGGAGGAGATGAACCTGGACCGGCCGGACGTGGTGCGCGCCATCCACAAGGCCTACGTCGAGGCCGGAGCCGCCGTCGTCGAGACCAATTCGTTCGGAGGCAGCGCCATGAAGCTGGCTCACCGCGGACTGGAAAGCCGCGCCGCCGAAATCAACGCGGCGGCGGCCCGCCTCGCGCGGGAGGCAGCCGGGGACGGCGCCCTCGTGGCCGGCTGCGCGGGCCCTCTGGGCGAACTGCTGGAGCCCCTGGGCTCGCTTTCCTTCGAGGCGGCGGCGGACGCCTTCCGCCCTCAGTTTCAGGGCCTGATCGAGGGCGGGGCGGACTTCATCCTCATCGAGACGGCAATCGACCTGCGCGAAGTCAAGGCCGCGGTCACCGCGCTGAAAGATCTGGACGACTCCTTCCCCTTCGTCGTCAGCTTCACCTTCGAGCAGAAGGGGCGCACGGTGACCGGGACGCCGCCCGAGGTCGCCGCGCACTGGGCGCGGGCGGTCGGCGCTGTGGCCGTCGGAGCCAACTGCGGCATGGGCCCGGGCGCCTATGCCGGGACGGTCGCGGCGCTTTACGAGCATTCGGGGCTTCCGGTCTTCGTCTACGCCAACGCGGGGCTGCCCGGCGATTCGGAGCAGTGGGGGCCGGAAAAGTACGCGGAGGCGAGCGAAAGGCTTCTCGAGGCGGGCGCCACGGTCATCGGCGGGTGCTGCCGCACGACGCCGGCCCATATCGCCGCGCTGCGCGAGCGCCTGAAGGGCCGCGCCGTTCTGCCCCGGACGCGGCCCGACGCCCTGCCCTTCGCCAGCCGGAACCGCCTCCTGCCCGGAGGCGCGGGACACGGCCTGACGCTGGCGGGGGAGGGGATCAACGCCTCGCGCCCCGCGATCAGGCCGCACATCGCGTCCGGGAACTGGAGCGCGGTGCGGGACCTCGCCCGCGCGCAGGATGAGGCGGGCGCGCGTCTGCTGGACATCAACGTGGGGCTGCCGCAGATCGACCAGATCGCGGCGATGAAAGCGGCCGTCGCCGCCGTCGAGAGCGCGTCCGACCTGCCTCTGTCCATCGACAGCGACAGGGCCGACGTCATGGAGGCGGGCCTTCGCGCCTGCACGGGAATCCCTCTGCTCAACTCCGTCACGGCCAAAAGCGGAGAGGTCGAAAGAGGGATTCGGCTGGCGCGGCGCTACGGCGCCGTTCTCGCGGTGCTTCCGCTGGACGAAGAGGGCATTCCCGAAACGATTGAGAAAAGGGCCGCGCTGATCGCGCGCGCCGCCGAAGAGGCGGACCGCTTGGGGTACCCCCGCTCCATGCTGGTCATCGACGGATTGTGCATGGCGGTGGGCGCGGACGCCGGGGCTCCGGGGACGGGGCTCGAAACCCTGCGGCGCATCCGTCAGCTGGGGTGCCGCACGATGCTGGGGCTCAGCAACGTCTCGCACGGAATGCCCGCGCGGGGCGTCATCAACAGGACGTGGCTGGCGATGGCCATGGCCGCCGGGCTGGACATCGCGATCGCGAACCCGATGGACAGAGGGATCGCGGAGACCGCCGCGGCGGGCGACCTCCTGTGCGGGCACGACAGAGACGCGAAGAAATTCCTCTCCGCGGCCGCCTCGTTCGCCGCGCCGCCCTCGTCCTCTCGAGCCGCCCCCCCGCGGCCTCGCTCTTCCGCCGCGGCAGGCGGTGAACGCGAAGAGAAGGAACAGACGGCGTCCGGGGGCGATTTCGGCGAAGAGCCCGGCGCGTGGCCGGCTCTGAGGCGCGCCATCGTCCAGGGCGACTCCGCCAAGGCGGGCGAGCTGGGCAGGGCGATGGATAAGGCGGGGATGGACCCGACCGCCGTCATCAACGGGGGCGTCGTCCCGGCGCTGGCGGAGGTGGGGAAACTGTACGACTCCGGGCGTTACTTCCTGCCGCAGCTTTTGTCCGCCGCGGCCGCCGCGCAGAAGGTCTGCGACGCGGAACTGGCGCGTATCGCCGAAACGGGGGAGCGCGCGGAGAAGGGGACGGTGGTGCTGGCGACCGTCGAGGGGGATCTTCACGACCTCGGCAAGAACGTCGTGGCCACGATGCTGCGGAGCCACGGCTACAGGGTGGTCGATCTGGGAAAGAACGTCGCCTGCGCGGAAATCGAGCGCGCCGCGCGCGAGCAGAACGCGCAGGTGATCGGCCTGTCGGCGCTGATGACCAGCACGATGTCCCGCATGGAAGAAAACATTCCGGCGCTGAAGCGCGCCCTTCCCGGAATCCGGGTCATCGTGGGCGGCGCGTCCGTCAGCGAGGACTACAGCGACCGCATCGGCGCGGACGGATACTCCTCCGACGCGATCGGCGCCGTCAAGCTGGTGACGCGTATACTGGAAAAATGAGGAAAATGAGGCCGGAAAATGAAAATTGCGCTCCTGGGGCCCGTGTATCCCCATACGGGGGGCATAGCGCATTATACGTCTCTGATGGCCCGCGCTCTCGCGGAGCGGCATGAGGTGAGCGTACTCTCTTACTCGCTGCAGTACCCGAAGTTTCTGTACCCCGGCGGCAGCCGGAAAGATGACTCCAACGATGTGTTCAGGGCCGAGGGGGTTCGTTATTTTCTGAACACGGTGAACCCGCTTTCCTACGTGAAGACCTCGGCCTTTATCAGAACGGAGCGCCCGGATCTTCTGATTGTGCAGTGGTGGCACCCGTTTTTCGCCCCGGCGTACTGGACGATCGCCCGGCTCGTGAAGAACGTATGCAGGATATTTTTCGTCTGTCACAACGTCTTTCCCCACAAAAAATTCCCTTTGCAGAACTTTCTCGTGCCCGCGGTCCTGAAAAGAGGGGACGCGTTCATCGTACACTCGGAGCAGGACGAAAGGGATCTTCGCTCTCTCGTCGCGAACCCCAGGTGCGCGAGGACCGTCCACCCCACCTACAGCGCCTTCAAGGTGTCGGGCCTCTCAAAGGACGAGGCGCGGGAGCGCCTGGGCCTCGGAAAAGACGAACACGTCCTTCTCTTCTTCGGCTTCATCCGGGAGTACAAGGGACTCAAGACCCTTCTCGCCGCGATGCCGGAGATAACGCGGTCCCTGCCCGCGTGCAGACTCCTGATCGTCGGGGATTTCTTTCCGCGCCGGAGCAGAGACGAATACGCGGACCTGCTGGAAAAAAGCGGCTGCCGCGATAAGATCCTTCTGATCGGCGGCTACGTCCCGAACGGCGAGGTGGAGAAGTATTTCGCCGCCTGCGATCTCGTCGTCCTTCCTTACGATTCCGCCACGCAGAGCGGCATAGTCCAGATAGCCTGCGGCTTCGAGAAACCCGTCGTCGTCACGGACGTGGGCGGGCTGCCGGAGGCCGTCGCCGACGGAAAGACGGGGTATGTCGTCCCGCCGAAAGACCCCCGAAGCCTCGCGTCCGCCGTCGTGAAGTTCTTCGCGGAGGAGAAAGGCCCGGAGTTCGCCGGCCATATACGGGAAGAGTCGTACAAATATTCCTGGAGCAAAATGGCGGACGTGGTGGAGGACCTGTACTCTCAGGTGCGCTGAAATCGAAATGGGTATGGAAGTGAAAGTGGAAACAGAAATGGAAACTCCTTTGGTCAGCGTCATCGTGCCAGTCTACAACATCGAAGGCTATGTCCGACAATGCGTCGGCAGCATTACGGGGCAGACCTGCAAGAACATCGAGATCATCCTGATAGACGACGGCTCCACGGACGGAAGCCCCGCCGTATGCGACGAACTATCAGTGTCGGACACTAGAGTAAAAGTGCTGCACACCCCAAACGGCGGCCTGTCGGCCGCGAGAAATACAGGAATCGAAGCGTCGAAAGGGGATTACGTCACGTTCATCGACGGAGACGATTACGTCTCGGCCGATTATGTCCTGCGTCTCTACGAATTGATGAAAGAGTATCGGACAGACATATCGATGACCAATTACCGCATCCGGCATGGCTGCGGAGAGGCAAAAAAAGCAGAAAAGGCGGAGGCCCTCCCTTACGTTCTTGCGATGAACCGGCATGACGCGATGGAGACGTTTTTGTACCAGAAGCATTTCGGGACAATGGTCTGCGGAAAGCTGTTCCGTAAGGCCCTGTTCGACGGCCTGAAATTTCCTGTCGGGAAGATTGTGGAAGACATGGGACTTTTCTACAAATTACTCGACAGAGCGGAAAAGGTCGTGTACAGCTCCGCCGCCGATTATGTTTACGTGCAGCGCGCCGGCAGCATCTCTCATTCGCAGAAAAAAAAGTTTACAAAAGACTACGTGATGTTTGCCGAGGAAATGAAGCGCCATATCGCGCAAAATCACCCGGATCTGCTTGCCGCCGCCGTTTCCAGATGTTTCAGCGCCAACGTCAACTGTTTGAAAAACATTCCCTTCAGAGAGCTTTATGGGGAAGAATACAAAGACGTTCGCGCCAATATCGCGCGGTACAGAAAGAGCGTTCTGTTAAACGCCAAGGCGCCTTTTGTCAACAGGGCGGGAGCGGCGCTGTCGTATTTGGGAACGGGGACGCTGAAAGCCTGCAAGGCGCTCTATGATACATTGCTTTATTTTCTTAGTCATCGATACAAATAGAAAAGGACTCTGCCATGATCCCCAAAACGATTCACTACTGCTGGTTTGGAAAAAAACCTTTTCCGAAGCGAATGAAACAGTGGATGCAAAGCTGGAAGAAGTATTGTCCGACATACACTTTTTCTGAATGGAACGAAGAAAATTTCGACGTGTCGCTCAACCTCTACGCGCGGCAGGCTTATAACGCTGAAAAATGGGCCTTTGTGAGCGATTATGTGCGATTATACGCACTGTATCATCATGGCGGCGTTTACTTGGATACGGACATCGAATTATTGAAACCTGTCGATATTTTCCTGAATGATAAAGCCTTTGCCGGATTCGAGTCGGCGGATTTCATTTCGACAGCCGTCATGGGAGCTGAAAAAGGCCATGCCTTCATCAAATTTCTGCTTTCGGACTATGACAAGCGCACGTTTATAAAAGAGGACGGAGCCTTTGATTACGAAACCAACACGGTGAGGCTCACGCGCCATTGCCGCGCGCTCGGTCTTCTTCTCAACAACCGCAAGCAGACGGTGATGGATTTCATGTTTTATCCCAGCGATTATTTTTCTCCCGGGGATTGGCTGACTAAAAAGGTGGAATGCACCGCCAATACTTACGCAATTCATCATTTCGACGCCTCCTGGAAGTCCCTTTCTCAAAAAATCCGCGACGCAATCGGGCGGCGCTTTCCGCTTCTCGTTGCTATAAAGAAAAAGCTGGGGTAAAACATATGCCGGTCGGTATGGAAAATCCATTGATCAGCGTCGTCGTGCCGGTGTACGACATTGAAAAATATATTCGCAGATGCGTCGGCACACTTACGGAGCAAACTTATAAAAACATTGAAATTATCCTGGTGGATGACGGTTCCGCAGATGCTTCCCCCGCCATTTGCGACGGGCTGGCGGAGGCCGACGCCAGGCTGAAGGTGCTGCACACCGCAAACAACGGGCAGTCGGCCGCGAAGAACGCGGCCGTCAGGGTATCGAAAGGAGATTACATCACCTTTGTCGACGGCGACGATTACGTTGCCGCCGACTATGTCCTGCATCTGTATGAACTGACGCGGGCACATCACGCGGACATCGCCATCACCGACTACCGCATCCAGCGCGACGGGGAGGAAAAGTTCGATAGGGGAGGGGAGCCGGGAAAAAAGCCGGGGGAAAAGCCTCCGTATGTCCTCCTGATGAACCGATATGAAGCGCTGGAAACGCTTCTGTATCAGAAGCATTTCAGACAATTGTCCTGCGGAAAGCTGTTTCGCCGGTCCTTATTCGGCGGCATCGAATTTCCCGAGGGTAAAGTCGCCGAGGATTTGGCGACTTTTTACAAACTGCTGGACAGAACGGAACTCGTCGCGTACAGTTCGGCGGCCGACTATGTTTACGTCCAACGCTCAACCAGCACCATTCATGCGCAAAGAGACAGAGTGAAAAACGACGCCCTTGAATTTTTAGAGGAAATGGAGCGATACATCCTGAACAAGTATCCGAACCTGGAGAAAGCGGCGGCCTTTTACTGCTTTGTCCACAGCTTCCATGACCTGAAACAAACGCCCTTCAGAGAGGTTTACAAAGCGGAACACGCGAAACTTCGTCACAATCTTATAAAATACAGAAGAAGCGTATTGACAAACGCCAAAGCGCGTCTCAGCACGCGAGCCTGCGCGGCGCTGTCGTATCTGGGAATTGGAACCCTGATGTTGTGCAAGGCGATATATGATAGGATGAAATCGAGAATATGACGGACGGAGCGGGGACGCCGATGGCAAAAATCGACGGAGACGGAGGTAATCATGATGGAGGAAAGAATCATGACAGACGCGCAATTTAGAGCAATTATTGACTTTGTTATCGCTATGCTTAAAAAATCGACGGCAGAAGAGGCGCTCGAAGAACTGAAAATTATCCGGGAAGGATTCGGAAAGAAACGCCCCGATACGGAGAATAACGACTGAGTATCCGTCCCCTCGAACGGATCGCCGGAAGCGGCTTTTAGAGGCTGCTTCCGGCGCTTGTTCAGAAAGGGGTTTACGACACGACCGTTCCTTTCGCCTCGTTCAGGCCCAGGTGAGGGCGAACTGGGCGAAGGCGGCGGAGCCGATCCAGAGGACGCTTTCGTCGATGTCGAACTTCGGGTGATGGTGCGGGTAGTTCTCGGCTTCAGACTTGAAGGAGGGGTGAGAGAAGAACGTTCCCGGCACCCGCTCCATGTAGAAGGCCATGTCCTCCGCGCCCATCGTCGGTTCGACAATCTCGCGGACGTGCTTTTCGCCCAGAATGTCGGAGGCGGCCCTGCGCAGTTTGTCCGTCATCGCCCTGTCGTTGACGAGGGGGGGAATCCCGTACTCGGAGTAGCTCACCTCCGCGCTGCCGCGCAGGGCGTTCGCGATGTCCTCGCAGATTTTCCTGATGCGGGTGCGGAGCATTTCGCGCGTCGCCGGGGTGAGCGCGCGGAGAGTGCCGCGGAGCGTGCAGGCGGGCGCGATGATATTCTCGGCGGTTCCGCCCTGAATGGCCCCTATGGTCACAACCGCCGAGTCGATAGGGCTCGTCTCCCGGCTCACGAGCAACTGGAGCGCCGTATAAGCCTGACACGCCATCGCGATGGGGTCGACCGTCAGGTGCGGCGTCGCGCCGTGCCCGCCCTTGCCGTGGAACGTGATGGAGAAGAAATCGCAGGCGGCCATCAGGGGCCCGTAACGGTACCCGATCTCCCCCGTCTCCGCGCCCTTCCAAAGCCCGCCCGTGTGCAGGCCGATGATCCCGTCCAGAGGCGGATCGGAGAGAACCCCGTCCTTGATCATGACCGCCGCGCCCTGAGTCGTCTCCTCCGCAGGCTGAAAAATGAGCTTGACCGTGCCCGCCAGATCGTCCAGGTGCTGCGTCAGAATCTTCGCCGCGCCCAGGAGCATCGCCGTGTGAGCGTCGTGCCCGCAGGCGTGCATGTAATCGTTGGAGGAACGGAAGGGAAGCCCCGTATCCTCCTTCATGTTCAGCGCGTCGATGTCGCAGCGGATACCCAGAACCTTTCCCGGCTTCTTCCCCTCGATCAGCGCGGCGATGCCGTGCTTCGCCAGACCCTGACGGATTTTGACGACGCCCATTTTCTTGAGCTCTCCGATGATGAACGCCTCCGTGTTCGGCGTCTCCATTCCGATTTCCGGGTTGGAGTGGAGGTGCCGCCGCCATTCGACGAGCTGCGGATTCAGTGCCTTTGCCTCTTCTCTCACGTTAACCATATCTTCGCCTCCTCGAGGGTTTGAACAGATAATATTTATATTGCAAAACGTCGTACCGAATCACCATCATAATACCTTACCTGCCGTTTTTCGGCACGAAAAATCGTAAACATTCAAGCTCAGGGGGCAGAACTCGTTCAGTCGCTGCGCTCCTTCACTGGCCCCCCGAGACCCCCTCATTTCTCATGCAGCGCCCGCAGCCCCGGCACCCCAGCGGGCACATGCGCCCTCTGTTCCGGCGCGTGCAGGCGGTAATGATCACGAAAACGACGACACACACGGCAACGAGACCCCAAGGCATTTTTCGCTCTCCTTCCGCTTTTTCGCTCTTTTATTTTACGTTTATTTCATTTTGTTCACGGCGCTCGGGGTTACGCGATGCCGTTTTTCAGCAGTTCGTGGAAATGAACCATGCCCACGGGAACCCTGTTTCCGGAGCCGTTCTTTTCCGCCACGATCAGCACGCTGATTTCGCGTTCTTCCATGATTTTTACGGCTTCGGCGGCCAGGCGATCCGACTCGATGACGCTGGGCGCGCGGACCATGCACTCTTCTATAGGAAGAGAAAGAGCCCCGGCCCCGCTTTTTTCGAGCAGGCGGCGCAGGTCCCCGTCCGTGAAAATTCCCTCCAGCTCTCCGGCTCCGTTCACCACGCAGGTCGCGCCGTACTTTTTATCCGTGATCTCGAACAGGGCATCCTTGACCGAGACGCCGCGCTCCACCTTCGGCAGCTGCTCGGGCGGGCCCATCACATCGGCGACCCGCGTCAAAAGGCGGCGCCCCAGCGTTCCGCCCGGGTGAAACGTCGCGAAGTCCTCCCGGCGCAGGCCGCGCAGGCGCGTCACCATCCCGGCGAGCGCGTCGCCGAGAACCATCTGCAGCGTCGTGCTGCTGGTGGGCGCCAGCTGAAGGGGATCCGCCTCGGAGCGGACTCCCGAATCGATGACGACGTCGGCGTGCCGCGCCAGAACGGACGCCGTCCCTCCCGTGACGGCGATCAGAAAAGCCCCCAGGCGCTTGAAGTGGGGGAGGAGGGCCAGGACTTCCGCCGTGTCTCCGCTGTTGCTGATGAACACGCCGACGTCCTCGCGGCGCACCATGCCGAGGTCGCCGTGAGAGCCCTCCGCGGCGTGCAGAAAGAAGGAGGGCGTCCCGAGCGAGGCCAGAGTGGCGGCGATTTTCCTTCCGACGTGCCCCGACTTTCCCATGCCGACGACGACGACCCGGCCGCGGCACTCGTAGACGGCCCGCGCGGCGCGAACCAGTTCCATGCCCAGTTCATCCGCCGCGCGTCTCAGCTCGGCGGCTTCGCTCAGGATCACGGCGCGTCCGGCCCGCAAAAGGGATTCGTCGCTGCAGGCCACGCCCTCGCGCTCCCACGGCAGGGGTTTTGCCGTCATTGGCATTTTCATTGTCGTTTTCATTATCATTGTCATTGCCGCCGACGCCGGCGCCGGCTCTTTCATTTCGGCCTCGCGCGGTGAATCGCCAGCACGTCGTCCAGGAACGCGCCCATTTCGCGCAGCGGGATCATGTTGGGGCCGTCGCTTTTGGCGCGGTCGGGGTCCGGGTGCGTTTCGACGAAGAGAGCGTCGATGCCGACGGCAGCGGCCGCGCGTGCCAGTGGCAAGGCCATCGCCCGGTCTCCGCCGCTGGCCTGCCCCAGAGCGCCGGGCCTCTGGACGCTGTGCGTCGCGTCGAAGACGACGGGGCAGCCGAGAGCCCGCATCGTCACGAGGGAGCGCATGTCCACGACGAGCTGGTGGTAACCCATCATCGTCCCTCTCTCGCACAAAAGGACGCGGCCGTTGCCGGCCTCCCGGCATTTGTCCGCCGCGTTCGCCATATCTTCGGGGGCGAGGAACTGCGCCTTCTTGACGTTCAATATCCTGCCCGTCCTCGCGGCCGCGGTCAGGAGATCCGTCTGGCGGCACAGAAACGCGGGGATTTGAAGAATATCGGCGACCTTGCCGGCTTCCTCCGCCTGCCAGTGTTCGTGAATGTCCGTCATGACGGGGACGGAGAGTTCGTTCTTGATCCGCGCGAGCTGCTCCAGCCCCGCGGCGAGGCCGGGCCCGCGCCACGAACGGATCGACGTGCGGTTGGCCTTGTCGAAGGAGGCCTTGAAAATGTAGCCGACGCCCCTCTCCGCGCAGATGCCCTTCATTGTTGCCGCGACTTCCATCCCCAGGTCGAGGCTTTCCAGCGAACACGGCCCCGCCATCAGGGCAAGGCCGCCGCCGCCGATGCTGAATCCCCCGATCCGGTAGTCCGCGTCGAATTTATGTGTCAATGTTTCTGTCCCCTTTCTCCTTGTGCGCTGCGGTCATGTCAATTATACTTCGCTTGCGGGGCAAACGCGTGACTCATAGACATGAATCGAAAAAGGAGAGAAAAAAATGTCGGACATGCAGCAGACGGACGAAAACAAAGACGAAGTGACGCCGGAGTCTCTGGAGACGCCTCACGAGGAGCAGTCCTCGGAGTCTTTCGGCGCGTTGAAATGCTATTTTTATACGCCGAAGCGCGGCGATGTCCGGGGCGCTTTTTGTCTGCTGTTCGGGGAGGACGGAGTAATCCTGGACGACGTTTTCTGGGCGACCCGCGACATGACCGGAATAGGAATCGACGTCGCGGAGGGATGGAGGACGCTCAACAAAAGCATTCCCGTCATGGGAGCCTATGAAAAATCTTTGGGGGAAAAATTGAACTCGGTGACGCTCGAGGTTTTGACGCCCGCCCTTCGCGCCGAATTGCTCCAGTCCGAGGACACCGAGTTTCAGCTGGACGAGCTTGGCGAAGAATTCTGCAAGGCGTTCGAGCGGGCAACGCACTGTTTTATGGAAATCAAGCTCCGGCTCGAACGATTGTCCCGGCAGGATCTGGTGGAATCCGGGGTTCTGATGGCAGAAAAAGATCCTGAGGAGGAGACCGAATCCTCTCCTCAGGCCGAAAAGAGTCCGTCCTTTCCGGGGACTCTGATCACTTGCGTGCCCGTCATCGATCCGGCGCGGGGCAAGCCCGTCTCCGAGCTCGTTCCCGGCGATCTTCTGAACGTCAAGATACAGGGAGGCGTCGGGACGACGGAACTGATCCAGAAGTACCTTACCTCGACAAGCCAGGAGGCGGTCTTTCCCATAGAGACCATCGAGAGAAAGGACGACGAAAAAACCTATGTGCTGCTGAGCATCAGCGAGGAACTCCGCGGGCTGGTCGTTGTCACGAAAGACCTCCGACTGGACGTGGTGCAGCACGCTTCGATCAAGAAACGCCTCATCTCGGTCAACTTGGACAACGTCATCTTTTTCGGGACGCTCGCCATCTCGCTGGTGATGATTCTGATCGCCGTGAGGCTGCTGTTTTTTTAGGCCGGATTTCTTTAATTTATTTTTGTCGGTTTGCCAGGTAGGGGAGGGGGTTCACCGCTTTGCCGTTCTTTCTCACCTCGAAATGGACGTGAGCGGTTGTCGCACGCCCCGAGCTGCCGACGAAACCGATAACGTCCCCCCGCTTGACGGTCTGCCCTTTTTTTACGCTGACGCTCTGGCAATGGGCGTAGAGAGTGACGATGCCGTTCCCGTGGTCGAGCAGGGCGGTGTTGCCGTACCCGCGGTACTTTTTGTTTTTGTTCGTGCCGACATCCAGAACGACTCCGTCCCGAGCGGCCAGAATGGGGGTTCCTTTGGGCATGGGAATGTCGATTCCGAAGTGGAAACGGCGTTTGCCGCGCCGGCCGAATCCCGAGGTGATTTTGCCGCTGACGGGCCACGTCATTTTGCCGTCTTTGGCGGCCGAACCGCCCGGCGCCGCCTGTACGGCAGTCTTCCGCTCCGCAGGGGCGGGGACGGCGGCGGGAGGAGGGGGAGAAACGGCCTTCGCGGCGGGTTTTGCGTTCGCCGCCGCCGCGGACAAATCGAACCGCGGGGACGGCGGCAGAGGAGCGTTCCCGGAGACCGCCGCCGAGGGAGAATAGCCGGCGCGCAGTTTTTTGGGAATACTGTGCAGCTTGACGGAAACCAGGGGGGCGGCGCCCCCGCTTTTTCGAATCTGAACCTCCATCCAGACGGCGTTCAGGTCGCGTTTCCCGCGGGGCATGAGAAGCGTTTCGCCCGCGGCGGGCGGCATCTCGCAGCCGTTGACCCGGAAGACATCGGCGGAGGTGACGCCCCGTTCCTCGCAGAGCTTTTCAAAACGCCCGGCGCCCGCCGCGCCGTCGCTCCAGATAAACGTCTGCCGCTCTTCCTCCGCCCGCGAAACGCCGGAAAGAACCGTCAGAAGGAACGCCCCGGCAATAAACAGACACGCACACTCCCGGAGGGTCTTTATTCTCGTCATTCTGTGTTTATTCATTCTGTGTTTATTCCTTATCAAGGGGCAGGACTCCTTTTATTTTATGTCCTATAATGTATCTTATGTTACATTTATCGCAAACCCTTGATACCATTGTATCGCAACAAAAAGCCATGCGGGACGCGCGTTTGTTCAAGTCAATCGACGCAAGCCGGGCAGACATCACCCTCGAAGCCCTCTTCTTCATTGTCCACCGAATTCTATCCTGTTTGACTTGTGTCTCTGTCCGACCTTTTGTTTTTCTCTTCCTTGTGCTAGAATACATGACGAAGGTGTCTCCTTTGTATGGTTTGTTTGTCACGATTCAAATTATACCAGAGAGCGGGCACCTTTCAAGTTTTCACAAAAAGCCTTAAAAATATATTTTCAGACTACAATTTATAAACCCTTGCTATAGCCTTTCTCACAGATTCTCATAATAATTGTTTCTATAGTATCAAGGCATAACACCTCCGAGGCCCGTCTCACGCACCCCAGCGCGTCAAGGGTTTGCTTTGCAAACCGCTTCGCGGCTCCGCCCTTGTCAAGCCGAGGCCCCGCGCGAGACAAAAACATCGCAAAGTCCAACGCCCAAAAAAAATGTGGAAGCGACAGAGCAAAGGCCCGGCTCCGTTGGAGCCGGTAAGACAGGCCGTCCGATGGACGGCGGAAAGCGGTGAACACATGCGGTGATTCAATCGACGCCTTCCGGGAATCCCCGGGAGGCGACAACCCGGCAATAGTCGGGTTGGTAAACCATGAGGTCAAGGGCCTTCCCCTTGGCCCGTGACAAAAAGGTGATAAGATAACTCCGTCACCCCACAGAATGGAGGCAAAATCGAATGGAGGAAAGACTTATGACAAACGAACAGTTCCGCGCAATAGTCGCAATGCTGAAACAGATTGTCCGATACGCGCCGGACATCGACGAAGCCATCAGACGCATTGACGAAATTGAACAGAAACTCAAAAGAGAAAAAACCGATAATGACTAACTTCGAGTCGGTCAAAGACTTCATGCGGGCGTTCGACCAGAGCGCCCGCGCGAGCCTGCGGGAACTCAACGTTGATACGCTGAAATTGCTGAACTTCCGCGCCCGCTTGCTGACGGAGGAACAGACTGAAACAAATAACGCCATCAACGATTTTACAGCTTGGGCAACGGCAAAAATCGAACCGACGCAGACCGACGAATACCGCCGCGCCCGCGCCGCCGAAGCCGCCCATGAAATTGTCGACGGACTGATTGACCAGCTTTATATCATTTATGGAACGCTCCACACCTTCGGCATCAATGCAGACGAAGCGTTTCGCCGCGTTCACGCCGCGAACATGTCCAAGCTCGACGCAGACGGGAAACCTATCTACCGCGAAGACGGAAAAGTTTTGAAAGGCCCGAAGTTCAAGCCGCCCGTCCTCAATGACCTGATTACCGGCTCCGTTGACAAAAACACAAACGTCTTATAATATTTCAATCGTAGCGCAAACCAACTTGCCTTGCTCCGTTCAACCTGCTCGAAGAGCCCCGGGATTTCCCGGGGCTCTTCGAGCAGAATCTATCGTGAAAATCATCTAAGGATTGTTATTAGTTGGAATCATCCGAATCAACGGAATCAGCTGAATCTTCCCAATCAACAGACGGCCAATCCCCGACGTATCCCACATCGTCCGAGAGCGCCCAACGTCCGATACCCGCCGCCCGCGCCGAGCGTTGCGCCGAGGCGAAGAAGGACGCATATCGGACATTTGGCGGAACGCGGAGCGTCAGCGCGTGACCGGCGAAAAATGTCTTATAATATTTCAACTGCAACGCATATCGACTCGCCTCTTTTCGAAATTCGTCAACCTATCGGCCTATCAGCTACCCCCTCGGGTTCATCGGGGGGTTGCGCAAATCCGCTTGAATGATGTACAATTCAAAAATACAGAATTCAAATTAAAAAGCTGATTCTTCGTCTCAAGGAAAAATTCTTCAAAAATTTTTACAGGGGGTGTGCAGCGGAGTATACCCTCCTGCACATCCCTTTTTTCGCGCATCCCCCTTTCAAAAATCCGGTCTTTTCAATGCTTCTTCCGAACTTCCGACGCCGTGCAAATGAGTATACCCTTCTGCGCGGGGGTGTTTTTCTCGAACACGAAAGGAGACAGACGATGTCGAAATTTGGTATGTTTTCAAAGAAGAACGCGCAGAAGATTGGTCTGGGGCTCTTGGTGCTGTCGCTGCTTTTGGCCGCGGCGCCGCGGGCCAGGGCCAGTTTTGACGTTACGGGGGTATCTCCGTCGTCGATCATGAAATACGAGGACGATATACTGTACATCGAATTGGGGAAAGACAGTGATGTGATCATCCGCAACGAGTCTAATACGAACGACACTACGAGAAAAGGTATCGTAATAAGCCTGGACGCAGGCACCGACGAAAACAGTCCGGCAAAGCTGACGCTGCAGAATTTGACGGTGTCGTCGGACGCGGAGGGCGCGGCCTTTCTGCTGGGAGGGGCCAGCGAGGGTTGCGCAATCACAATCGAAATCAAGGATGCCGTGACGCTTTCCGGAGACAGCGCGGGACTTCTGGCAAGCTACGATTTGCACAATCGCGCAAACGACTTGCACCTCGTTTTAAGCGCGGATCAAGGGGCTGAATTCAAAGCGATCGGCGGCGGCAATGGACTCAGCGCCGACGCCCGTTATGCTGTGACTCTCCAGGGCGAGGGGAGTTTCGATTTCACGGGTTCGGGGAGCGGAAACGGGGCGATTTTTGTTCCCGCTTTTTATTTTCAGGAGAGTGGAGGACTTCAGGGGCATCGTCGAGAGTTCACTTTGAAGGGAAACGTTGCTGTCCGAGCGGCGGGCTTGGAGGGCGCAAGCGGCATCAAAGCCGCTAGGCTAAGTATGAAAGAAAACGCGAAGTTATACGCCAGGGGCGGAGATTCGGACGATGATGCAGGAGGATCGGGTATCGACGTCGAGAACTTGGAGATGCAGGGCAGCGCGGCAATCGAATCCGCCAGAGGCGGAAACGGCGGTTCGAGCGGCGGAGACGGCATCAAAGTAACGGGAACGCTGACGAGTCAGCAAGAAGTACTGAACTTCGACGGCACGGAAATCCGCGACGCGAAGGGCGGCGACGGCTCGGCGCCCGGAAATGGAATTTGCTTCGCGCCGAAGCATCCGCTGAAGTTCTACTTTCAACTTTTTGGTTTTATTGACGCACAGGCGGGCAATGCACTGGAGGAGGGAATCGGAGCGCACGCATTTGCGTTCCGGTACGGGGCCGATGAGAGCGACATCTGCGAAATCCGCAGCGCCGACGTACAGGTCGCGGTTCCAGACGGCACGCTTCCGGGGTCATACATGTTATCTGTGATATTGCCAAGTGCGAACAGCCTTATTTTACCGAACGATGATGAAACCTCAGCAGCGTTCTTGAAATTTATGAACACGGCGACAAACCTGGAAGGCAAAGGGACAGTGTGGTTTCCCGTTCTAAGCGATGTCAATGTCAAGGCGGCAGCATACAGATACAGCGCGACACAGGAGCTGCTGGCAAGTACAGACTGTTTGCCAGACGGAGGAATTTCTATCCCGGTCTCCGGCTCCGACAGCTTCCTGAACATGGATATCAGCTTCGACAGTAAAGTGCTGAATGGAGAGAGCTATAAGTATACCTATATCGTAAAGCTCGGCGGGGCAGGGAGTACATTTATTACTCCTACTTCGGACGCAGACGGTATACGCTACTTTATCGAGTTGTCCGCGGACGCTGGAATCGAAATTGATTCTGAAATAAATCCGGGCGCTGAGATTCTAATCTTGGATAGCGAGACAGCTGCGTCACCCCAGGTGACCGCGCTGAAAAAGAGGGGCTCGAACGCGCCGGCGGCGGATGACAATGCACGCTATGGCCTTCTGGGACTCCTGGTGCCCAAAGAGGCATCGTCGGCACTCGACAAAGACGGCGCGAACTTCGGGGTTCGGATACGCGCGAGTGGTTCTGATATCAGCGGTATTATTTCCAGTATGCTGTGCGGGACTCTCCGCTTATGGGGAGAACCGGGAGAACCGCAAAACGGAGAAGGAGGAGGCGGCGGCGGCGGGTGGCAGCCTTCGCCGACCCCACCCGTTCCCCCCAGCGATCTGCCGCTGCCGCCCGACACGCCCTCCGGCCCGGCCGGCGTGTCGGTCACGACGGAGGACGGAACGACTCTCGAAGCGCAGAAACAACCCGACGGAACGTACCTTATCGTGGTGCCCGGCGGTT
>JAISMH010000062.1 GCA_031276855.1 Synergistaceae bacterium | reverse complement strand
TTCACCGTCAAATCCCGCAGCGTCAATTTCGCGCCGCTGCCTTTCACCGCAATGCTTTTGCCGTCGCCGCTTATGGTAACTTCTGCGCCCGAGAGCAGATCCGCGCTTATGATCAGCACCTCGCGCGCCTCGTTGCTGAAGTAGTAATGTGTGTCTTCGGTGACGTTGTCTGCAACTTCGAATCCGCCCCAGGCCCGCGGCGCCGCGGCCAGCAACAGCGACAGCGCCAGCACCAGCAGCCCCATCTTTCGCCCGCTCTTTTCTGAAAACAGCCTAAAATTCAACATTGTCTGCTCCTTTCGTGTCCTTAAAAAACGCCCCCTGCGCAAAAGGGTATACTCATTTGCACAGCGTCGGGAGTTCGGAAGAAGCATTGTAAAAACTGGGTTTTTGAAAGGGGGATGCGCGAAAAAAGGGATGTGCAGAAGGGTATACCCTTCTGCACATCCCTCTATAAAATCTTTTTCTAATTTGAAGTGTACATCCTTCAAGCGGATTTGCGCAACCCTCTGGGGAGGAATCGGCCCGGCACCCGGCGCGCGAGAAATGTATATCGGGTGTTTGACCTCAAAAACGGACGTTTTCTCGGACGATCGACACCGTATTTTTGTGCGGCTTGCCAAATTTGGGTTCGTGCTGTATTTTAACCGAGAAAATATTCGATGTAAGTTTTATCATAAAAACATTATTTTATTCGCAGAAAGGCGGTTTTGATCATGTCTTCTTTAATGTCCTCTTTAACGTCCTCTTTGCATCGCGCTTTTTCATCCCGTTTTTTCGAATTTCGTCTTTTCAAATTCCGTTTTTTCAAGGCGGTTTCGGCGGTTTTGCTCGCCGCGTCGCTTTTGCGGGCCGTGCCCGCCGGGGCCGAATCCATTGCGCTGCCGCCCCCGCCGACGGGCAAGGAGGGGGGCATGAGCCTGTTCGAGGCGCTTTGGAAAAGATCTTCGCAGCCCGGAGGGGATTTCCCGGCGGGGGCGCTGGACGATAAGGAACTCGGCGCGATTCTGTGGGCCGCCACGGGATTGAATCGGGGGGAAAAGGGCTGGACGGTTCCGATGGCGATGGGACTGGAGCCTTATGTCCGCCTGTACGTCGCCCGGGACGACGGGGTTTTCCTCTACGATTGGAAGGAACACGCCCTGAAGGAGGTCTCGAAAGAAAACATCCGCGCGAAGGTCGGAGCGCAGAGCTTCGTCAGGACGGTTCCCTGCATTTTGATACTCGCGGCCGACGCGGAGGGGCTTTCCGGATTCCGTGAGCCCGACCGCACGGCGTTCGCCTGCGTCGCCGCCGGGGCGATGACGCAAGACGTTTACCTTGCCGCCGCGGCTCTCGGAGTCGGGGCGCGTTACATCCACTCAATGAACAGGGACGCGGTTGCCGAGGCGCTCGCCCTCGAAGAAGGAGCTTTTCCCCTTTGCTTGATGCTGCTGGGAAAATGAGGGCAAAAAAATGAAACGGGCAGGGTAGGGTAGGGTAGGGGGAGAGAAGGGGAGTCGGAAGCCCTCCGCGGCCGCGCTCGCGTCAATGCGCTCTTGAAAAGGCGCAACGGCCAAAACGGCGCAACGCCAGGCGGCGCGGCGTCAAAGCGGCGCAACGCCGCGCCATTCGTCTTTTGAAATCAGATCGGCGGCGCGAAGCGCCGCTTTTTCCGCGGCATCCGAAAGGGGAGCCCCCAAGCGGAAAGACGCGGGCTGTATCCCCAGAACCGCAATTTCGAAGCGACCCTCGAAAGGAGAGAGCAGGAGCGGCAGAGGGACGCCGTGGCTGGAATCCGCGGCGGCGCCCGCTCCCAATTCCTTCAAGGAGAGCTTCCGGCACTCGCCGGGCGGAAGGCCCATGTCCGCCGCGTCCACGATCAGAAGCGCGCGGGGCGGATTTTTACTCAGCGCCGGAATATAATTTTCCGGCACCGTCCCGCAGTCGGCGGCGGGAACCCCGCGTTCCGCCAGGAGTTCCGCGACCCTGCACCCGACGGCATCGTCTCCCAGAAGAACGTTGCCGACACACCAGACTTGCAAATCGCTCACGTTTATCCCGCCTTTATCCTGACTTTATCCCGATTCTCGCCGGAGTTTCGTGTATCATTATACCCGCGTCCGAGGAAGCGTGTCCGAAGGGCGTCAAGGGGTGTGCGTTATGAAGGGGTGTATCGAGTGCGGGACTCTTCGCGTATGGTGCGTCACGCCCTGTCGATGATGGCGGGGACCTGCGTCAGCCGTGTGCTGGGACTGGCGCGGGAGGTCATGACAGCGGCGTTCTTCGGGGCCTCCGGGCAGCTGGACGCCTTCAACGTCGCTTATACCCTGGCCAACACGGCGCGGCAGCTGGTTGCGGAGGGGGCGCTCTCCGCGGCGTTCGTTCCGGTCTTCTCCCGGGCTCTGGAGACGGGCCGCGTTCTCGGAACGGGCCATGCCCGCGCGCTCTCGCTCGCCCGGCAGGCCATGAGCGTTCTGATCGCCGCGTCTTCGGGCGTCACCCTTCTCGGAATGCTCGGCGCGCCCCTCCTGACCCTCGTCATGGCCCCGGGGTTCGACGCGGAAACCTCTCTTCTGACGACAAATCTGACCCGTTGGATGTTTCCCTTCCTGTTCCTGATCTCTCTGGCGGCTCTGGCGATGGGGACGCTGAACAGCCTGGGATCGTTCTTCGTTCCCGCTCTGGCGCCGGCCTTCAGCAACCTGATCTTCATCGTCTCCGCTCCCTTTTTCGTCCGCCGTTTCGGGATTTTGGGACTGGCCTTTTCCGTCCTGGCGGGAGGGTTCGCGCACTTCGCGAGTCAATGGCTGTGGGGAAGGAGGATCGGCGCGGCCCTCTTTCCGGAGAGACCCGATTTTTCCGACCCCGACCTGCGGCGCATGATGGCGCTTTTTCTGCCTTACGCCGCCGGCCTGTCCCTGAACCAGGTCAATCCGGTCGTCAGCCGGATGCTGGCCTCTTTTCTGGAGGAGGGGAGTATCTCGGTGCTGAACTACGCCAACCGCGTCATTCAGCTTCCGCTGGGGCTTTTCGTCATCGCCGTCTCGCAGGCCGTCCTGCCGCAGCTTTCGCGGGCCGAAAGGCCGGAGGACTTCACCGCCGTCATCGGGGACGCGCTCCGTTTCGCCCTTTTCATCGTTTTGCCGACCGCCTGCGGCCTGATCTTCACCTCCGGCGCGTTCGTGCATCTGATCTTCGTCAGGGGAGCTTTCGGGGAGTCCGCCTGGCGCGCGACGTCCTGGGCTCTCGGCCTCAGTGCCCTGGGGCTGCCCGGAATGGCCTGTTCCACGGTCGTCATGCGCGGTCTGTACGCGCTTTCCATGCCCCGCGCGGCCTTCATGACGACGCTTTTCAGCGTTTCCTGCACGGCGGTTCTGTCCTTTCTGCTGATGTTCCCCATGGGCTGCGGCGGACTGGCTCTGGCGCCGAGCGTCGCTTTTTCGCTTTCGGGCCTTCTGGGGCTCTTTTACATCCGCAGGAAAACGGGGCGGCCTCTTCGGATCTTTCCTCCGGCCTGGATTTTCAGGGTCGCCCTCGCCCTCGCGTCCATGCTCGCCGTCCTTTCCCTTTACCTTCGTTTGACGCCCTACGTTCCGTCCGCGTCTCTTTCGGCAAGGGCGGCCTGGTGCATGGGAGCCGCGGTCTTGGGCGCTCTCGTCTACGCGGCCGCGACATTGGCCTGCGGCTTCGACGAATGGCGCTGGATCAAAGACGCCGTGGCAAGGAAGAGAAAGAAATAGAAGAAAATAGAAGAGAGAGGAGTTCGGGCGAACGAGCTCCGCCGGATACGATGCAAACAATAAAAATGTCCTATAATATTTTTTTGTCACGCGGAGCCCGGCTGTTTCCAGCGGGACGCGCACAGTCTGAGCCTTGAACTGAACCTTGAACTGAGACTGAACTGGCCTTGAAATTCCCTGATCCTGGATGTCGGACACTAATATCATCGGCGGAACTTCGGCAAGGCATTAAAAAAAATTAGTGTCCGACACTATGAATCGGCAAAAGCCGGGGGCTCTTTTGGGTAAAGAGAATGCGGACAGGTGATGCGAGAGGCATTACAATTGAAATATTATAAGACATTTATAAATGGGACGAGGACGGGCGTCCGTCTGAGAAAACAGGATGCTCCCCGGAAAAGGGGAGCATCCTGTTTCACGTCTGTTATTTCCCTCTGTTTCAGCGCGCCTTGCTTGTCGCGCCTTTCCGCGCGGCGAGGCATGCCGCCAGAACCGCCAGCATCGCGGCTCCCGCGCCGAAGCCCGCGTCGCAGCCGCCGCCTTTTTCCACCACCACCGGGGCCGGCGGCTCGTTGTACATGTAGCGGTTGCCCTCCAGGATCGACTCGAACGTGACGGGCGGGTCGAAGGTCTGCAGGTGCATCGCGTCACCGTGCCTGAACTCGATCTGCGAGACGGACAGCAGATTCTTCAGCGCGTCCTCGTCCTCCGCCGTTCCGCCCATCCACAGCATTTTGTCCTTGGCGTAC
>JAISMH010000137.1 GCA_031276855.1 Synergistaceae bacterium | reverse complement strand
AATAATCGGGTATAATAACACGGAACACGGAACACGGAACACGGAACACGGAACACGGAACACGGAACACGGAACACGGAACACGGAACACGGAACACTAACTGTCCTTTAATCCTTTCTCTAAAGGGAATTTTTCTCTTTTCGTTTTGTCGTGCCCGTTCGCGGCGCGGCGTTTTCCCGGACTATGATAAGAAACGGCGCGGGGGAAAGAACGGCTTTACCCTTGCGGAAATTTTGATTGCGCTGTTGGTTTCGGTCACCGTCGCGGGCTCGGCGGCTATGATTCTGCGGTATGGGGTCGTTCCGATGGCCTCGAACATGGCTTATTCCGCGGCGCAGCGCGGGGCTATGTCGCCGATGGAGATGCTGTCGAAGGAGATCGCCGCCGCCGGCGAGGTCGAGATTATCTCCGACGGCGCGCACGTCCTCGCGGCGGGGCTCGAAGAAGATTGGCATTACGTCGTTTTGAACTCCGGCCGCAAAGAAGTGCGTCATGTCTATCGGGAGGAGGGCAATCGCGTCGAAGAGAAAATTTCGGGTTCCGGCATGGAGGCCCTGTCGTTCGATACGGAGGTGTTTCCGACCCCTTTGGACGGCGGACGTTTGCTGCGCGTTTACGTCAAAGCCGCCTACGGTTCGGAGGACGACACCAAAACGGTCGAGCTGGATCGTTCGATGGTGGTTCGCGCAGCCCGGGGGGTGACGGGCGAGAACGGCGCGGCGCCCGGCGCGGGGCCTGTTCTGCGCTATAAACTGAGGGCTTCATGTCTGACAGAGCCATGCCTGACAGCGGAAAAAAAGGACGACGAATGAAAATCCGGTGGGGAAGTCCCCTGATTATGGCGGCCGCCGTGATGTTTTTCTTCGCCGTTCTCAGCGGGGCCGTGTTCGGAATGGCGCAAATGAGCGCGGCGTACTATTCTTTCTTCGAGCGCCGGAGCGTTCTGGAACAGGCGACCCTGACTTTTGCCGGAAGTCTGGCCGAAACCGTCAGGGACAATGCCGCGGATTGGTGGTCCGGCGGAAGCGCGCCGGCGAGCGGCGATTATACCGTGTCCGTGACAGCGGATGCGCCTGCGATGCGGTTCACCTACGTCATTTCCCCGGACGGAAACAAGATTTACAAACTTTTTGTCCGGGGCGAGTATGCCGGCCGAGCGTATTCCGACCCCAACGCGGAGCCCATCGCCTGCGGCGTTTCAGTCGACATCAGCACCGCCGCCTCCTCGGCCGACGCCTGGTCGAAGATCGTCCGCATGTGAGGACAATAAAGATGAACACGCAAAAAGCGCGGGGAAAAACAGAGGTTCTTGTCGCCGTCCTCATCCTGGCGACAGCGATTTTTGCCGGTTTCGGAAGCGTCGGCCGCGCGCTGTCGATCACCGCCGAGGTGCGGGGGCGTATGAAAAATTACTCGCGGCTCGAATACTTGGGGCTTCTTTCCGCGGCGAGCGGGAATATTGCGAAGTCGGACGACGCCGATCTCGACCCTCCGGCAGACATCGCCGTGCCGATAACCATCGGGGCGGATACGCGACACGCGGAACTCACCTGTCTCGTCTACAAACGCAAACCACACGCAGGCCAGACCAAAAAAACGAAGGGCCCTGTTTTCGTCGTTTTTCTGAAGCGGTGAGCGGGAACATACGGTTCAGATGCGCTCGAAAACCGTCCGCCAGCCTTCCACGGCGCGGGACTCGGAGAAGAAGGACGCGCGTTCGCGCAGAAGGGCGGAGGGCAGAGGGTCCGCGAGCGCCGCGAGGATCTGGCGCGCCACGTCCTCGGGGTCTCCGACCCTGGCCAGGCGGCCGTACTTTCCCCCGTCCAGAATCTCGGAGGGGCCGCTCCTGCAGTCCGTGGAAACGACGTTGCAGCCGCACGCGAGGGCCTCGGCCACGACGTTGCCGAACCCCTCGAACCGCGAGGTCAGGACGAACAGGGCGGCGCGCTTCATACAGGAATAAGGGTTGACGGCGTAGCCGGGCAGCGACGCGCGGTCCGCCAGCCCCAGGCCGCGAATCAGTTTTTCGAGTGCCGGGCGCTGTCTGCCCTCCCCGAGAATCAGGAGGCGCAAGTCTTTGCGCTCGCGCGCGGCGAGAGCAAACGCCCTTATCAGCGTCGCGAAGTCCTTTTGATCGCCCAGCCGTCCCGCGCCCAGAACGACCGGCGGCGCACCGCCGCCGAACCAAGGGTGATTCGGAGGAGTCTCCGCTTGGGTCAGGAGTTCGTCCGTGACGACGGGATTGTAGACGACGTGTATTTTCTCCTCGGGCAGAAGGCCGAGGGTTCTCATCTCGTCCGCCACGCCGCGCGAAACGCAGACGCAGGCGCCGGCGTGGGGGTAGAGCAGGCGGCACCGCAGGAAACGCAGCCGCGTCTGAACGAGGCCGCGGTCCATCGTGAACATGTTGCGCTGCGACAGCACGACGCGCGCGCGAGTGCGGAACAGCGCCTTCGCCAGAAGCGCCCGCATCGAGGTGTAGACGGGCAGCACAAAGTCGGCGCGGTTCATCTCGCGCGTCAGGAGGGGAAAGGAGCGAAGCCCCCGCCCGAGCTCGGCGGTCTCGACGGAGGGATCCGCCGACGCCAGCAGCGGCCCGGCGGCCTTCAAAAAAAGAAGGCGCACGGAATACCCCGAACGCGCCAACCCGTTTGCCAGCCGCAGAGAAGACCGCTCCGCCCCGCCCTCTCCCGCGTCGCGCAGAAGGAAGGCGACCCGCGGGGCGTCTTCAATCGCTTTTTTACGTTCGCCTTCTGCCAGACCTTCCTTGTGTGCCATGTACTTTCTTGCCTGTTCGTCGAGGATGGCTTTTTCGCGGGATTCGTACAGGAGCCGAACCCGTTCGCTCCTCGACAGCCTCTTCAACTCTTCGGGCGTTTTCTTGATTTCGGGCACTTTTGCCGTCAGCATCTTGATCTCTTCCTCTCCCTTACGCCGGCTTTTATCACGCGGGCGTGGAGTTTTTGCGCGGCCTTCCCCGCCTCCGGGGGAGGGCCGCCGGACTCGCCGCGCCCGCCGGGTTTTGCGGATCCTGAACTGCCAGCTCCTGAACTTCCTCCTCCGAGAGCCCGGTTCCCTGCGTTGTCATCTCGACGCTCAACCCCATTTTAAGAAGGTTTCGTGCCGTTTCAATCGCTTTTTTACGTTCGCCTATAGCTTCGCCTTCCGCTCTGCCTTTTTCTATGCCTATAGCTTCGCCTTCCGCTCTGCCTTTTACTATGCCTATGGCTTCGCCTTCCGCTCTGCCTATGGCTTCGCCTTCCTTGTGTGCCATGTACTTTCTTGCCTGTTCGTCGAGGATGGCTTTTTCGCGGGATTCGTACAGGAGCCGAACCCGTTCGCTCCTCGACAGCCTCTTCAATTCTTCATACGCTTCCCCGATTTCGGGCACTTGCGCCGCCAGCATCTTGATCTCCTCCTCTTCTTCCGCCCTGATGAACTTCAGCCACAAAAGCTGCTGTCTCGTCTTTTCGTCCGTCTCGGGCCTGTCTTCGAGTCCCTTCGGGAGCTTTCGCATCTCCAGCGTGTGGATTTCCATAATATCCGTGAACAGCGATTTTGTCTTCGCGTCGTACAACAGGTACGTGTTGTGAAAACTGTCGTTCTCTTCGATGAGGTCATAGTCCAGAATTACAATCGCAATCACTTTCTTCATTTCGGTGTACTTTTTGCCGACGGAAAGCTGGGTACCGAGCATTTTCCCCGCATACGCGGTGATTCGTTCCTTCAGGAAAGGGGTGCGGGCGAGCTGGATTTCCAGATCCAGGTGCTTGCCGGCTTTCGTTTGGATACGCACGTCGAGTATGCCGAGCTTTTCGTCGGGACGCGCGGCACGCAGATGGGTATCCATGATTTCCAGCACGTCGTATTCTTCCTCCGGCAAGTCGAGAACGGCCAGAAGAAACGCCTTCAGAATGCGGCTGTTCTTCGCGTCGCCGAAGACCATCTTGAATATAATGTCGTTTTTCAGGTGCAGCAGAGGCTTGGAATTTTCCTTTTCTGAATCTATCTTTCCTGGTTTTTTCTTCCCCGGAGCCAATGACCTCAGTCCTCTGCATCGGAATAGCCGAACGATGCGCTCATTATAGCGTAACCGTAAACGTTCAAGCGAAGGAGTAAAATAGACCCATGCGGCAGAGAAAAGACTGGACAGAAAATCTGGCGGACTGCAGGGGGAGGAAATTCAAAATGCGATACGGAGCCGGTGTTCTTCGGTTGCTGGTGGTTTGTGCCGTCGCTCTGGCGGGCGCGGCGGACGCGCGCGAGGCGCGGGTCGTCGTCGATTTCGAGTACGAGGACGCGCGGGATTTCAAAGAGGGCCGCGCCGCCGTGAAGTCCCGCGACCTGTGGGGCTATATCGACACGACGGGCAAAGTCGTCATTCCCTTCTCCTACAAAGTCCCGGAGGTCGGGCCTTTTTCCGACGGCTTCGCCTTCGTGGGGAGTTCCTTCATCGACACCGGGGGCGGCGCGGCGTTCGAGGGAAAGACCTTCGAGCGGGCGCACGCGTTTTCCGAGGGCCTAGCCGCCGTCCAGACCGGCGGGCAGTGGGGCTTCATCGACTCCGCCGGGCGGTTCGCCGTGCCCCCCGCCTACGAGGACGCGGGGAGCTTCTCCGGCGGGCTGGCCCCCGTCAAGCGGGACGGGCTGTGGGGTTATATCGACATGCGGGGCCGGCTTCTGATCAGCCCCCGTTACCTGCGGGCCGGCTCCTTCGGCGGCGAGGGTCGGAACCGGGCGCCGGTCGATTTGAACGGCAAAGTCGGCTACATCGACCGTTCCGGGCGGTTCGCGATAGCCCCCGCCTACGACGAGGGCGGGGAGTTCCGCGGCGCGCTGGCCCCCGTGAAGGGGCCCTCCGCGCGGCACGACTGGGGCTATATCGACGCGGCGGGCCGGGAGGTCATCGCCCGGCAGTTCAACGGGGCCGGAGCGTTCAGCGAGGGCCTCGCGCCCGTTGCCACCGACGCCCGGTGGGGCTACATCGACGTACAGGGCCGCCTGACGCTCGACGCCCTCTATGACAGCGCGCGCCCCTTCAGCGAAGGCCTGGCCGCCGTGGAACAAGATAACAGATGGGGCTACATTCACCAGGGTCGGTGACCCTGGACCCGATATGGGTTTGATGGAAGCAGGAGACCATGCCGCCCGATGGGCGGGAATGGGCGTTCCGCTCAAAGAAACGGGAAACCTTGCGACTATCAGACCCATAACGGGTCCAGGGCCCACGGCCTTGGCGGGTTTGGGCGGAGCCCAAGATCTTCATTAATATAGTAGGAGGTTTTGTATTGAGATGAACGGAAAAAGAAAGGGCGGCGTGCTTGCGGCTCTGGTTTTTGCGGTGTTGGGGTTGTTCCGGGCGGAGTCCGCGGCGGCGGCGCTGCCGGTACCCGGGACGCTCCCTGTTTCCTGGGACGCGCTCTCTTACTATCAATTGAGGGACGTCAGCGGCGTGCCCGACGGACACACCGTCGCGGGCTCCCAGTGGTTCGCCACGGTCATCGAGATGTGGCGCGATACCGGCGGCGGCGACTGGATCTACCGGAAGGACACCCACGGCGGGCAGGCCCCCGCCGTCACGATGGTCACGTCGGCGGATCTCGTGCGCGATTTCGCGAGCGTCTACCTCGAAGACCCCCTGCACGATACCAGCCGGGGGGACGACCTCAGCTTCGACCCCATCGAGTCGGTCGCCCTCGTCATCAAAGAAGGGAACGGCGCCCTGAAGCTGGACTTCGGAAACGACTACGCGCACCACGATCCGTTCAGCTTTGCGGGGCCGCAGGACGCGATGGAGGACGTGCTGCTCTACATGCCGGAGAACGAGTACACGACGCGCGTACTGCCCGGCCGGCCGTCGCTCGTGGCCAGCAGGGACTGGCTTCACACGGAGATGCGCCTTCAGGCGCTGTCCCCGCAGGACTACGGCAGCAGCCTCGGGTATCTGACCTTCCGGCAGTCCGCCAGTTTCGACCGGGATTTTCTGGGGTACCGCGAGTCGATCGAGATCCCCCTGGTCGTGGCGAACGTCTACGACGGCCCGGCCTCGGACGCGGGCAGCGAACTGCGCTTCGACATCACGGTTCTCCGCAGCGAGGACGTCGTGACGCGCAAAAGATTCCTCTGGGGCGCGGACGAGGACAGGACTCAGGACCTCGGAACCTTTTTCTTCATCCAGCCGCCCGCGGAGGACATGCCCGTCTACATGCTCCGAAACCGGGTCACCAACCGGACGGGTACGCGCTACCGCCAGCAGCGGTACGACACGGGCGGGACGATTTATCAGGACATCATTCCCGATCACTGGCTCTACGACATCCCGCCCGACCTCTACGGGACTCTGCCGAAGTGGTTCTACCTCGACCCTCAGAGCCAGATCGCCCCGGGTCTCGTCACGCAGTACAGCGCGTCGATGGATATGGCCTACACCTCCGAAGAATCGTTCCGCCTCTATCCTTTTCAGGGCGCCCAGCCGCCGCGCGACCTGCGCCTGACGTTCCGCAAAGTGCGCGGAATGACGCCCTACGGCCCCCCCCTGAACGGCCGCCCGGTGCGCGGGACGGTCCCCTGGACGGCGACGGCCTTTCATATGGCCTTCGCCGACGTGGCGGAGAATAATGAAAACACCGTGAGGGAGCTTTCGCGCGCCTTGGGCGGGCGGCCCGTCATGCCCGATCCCGCGTACACGTTCGACGGAGCCGCGGACACCTACATCAAAGCCGACGCCTTCAACGCCTTCGCCGTCAGCGCCGATGTGCCCGCGGGGCTTATCGTGTCGTCGGACGACATCGCGCTGCTTCCCGTCCACGTGCGCCTGCGGGTCTCCCGCAAAGAGTCCCCCATCGTCGGGAGGTGGGAGGAGCTCGAAAACGCGGAGAGCGTGATCGACGAGTTCGCCAAAACCTGCGCGGTCTGGGTCCGCTCCCCCAACGCGGCGGAGAAGGACATAAACCTCTTCGCCGCGCTCTCCGACCGGGGCTACGGAGTCAGCCGGTGCGTGCAGGCCTTCACTTACGAGGACTTTCTGTACATCGACTTCATAGCGTTTGCGGCCGACGCGAAGAGCCGGAACGCCGGCAAGACGGCCCTGCTCGAGGTCGTAGAGGACGACGGGATACCGTATATCCTGCTCGGGGACGGCGCAATCGACGGAGTTTGGACTCTGAGCTTCTTCGCCGGCCAGGCGGGCGGCGCTCCGATCGTCGAGCCCGACCCCGACCCCGACCCCAAAAAACCCGACGGCGGAGACTCCGGCGGCGGAGGCGGCGGCGGATGCAGCGCCGGCCTTCTTTTCCCCGCCCTCCTGACCCTGCCGGTTCTGCTGCGCGGGAGAGTTCGCTTACGGAAACCGTAGAAGCGGAAAGAAAAAAGCCGGGCCGTTTACGGCCCGGCGGTTGATTTAAGTTTAAGCCTGTCAATCGTCTGAGAAAATGTCCGCTAAAAGAGGGCTAATTCGTCTGAGAAAATATCCTCTTTCGAGGTCAAACATTCGGCGTTTGACCGACTTTTTACTCTTTTTACCGGCTGATTTCAGGATTCGCCCGACACTTGACGGACTCAGCCTGATTCCTTCGTGTTCTCCCAGCAGCTCCGCGTAGTGGCAGAAGTTGGTATCGCTGTATTTTTCCTCGAATAGCCTCACCACCTCCGATATTGTTTCCTTCGACAAGGCATGATACGGCTTGCGTCCTCTGCTGCCGCGGATAAGACCAATCTTTCCTTCCTGGGTGTATTTTGACTTCAGGCGCCGCCATCTGACGGCAGGTTATTCCCAAAGTCTCGGCCGCTTCCTTCATGCTCGTGCTTCCGCCAGACACGCGCTCCAATACTTTCACTCGCTTCAAT
>JAISMH010000133.1 GCA_031276855.1 Synergistaceae bacterium | reverse complement strand
ATAGCGACGCCAGCTTCGAGAGCGCCTGCGCGTATTTTTTATCTGCCGAACTCGGGTTATAACATACCTCAAACGCGAAAGTATATGGCGGCCCCGCTTGTCAAGACCGAAAAGAGCGAAAATACAGTGAACCATCATGATAATTTTGGAGGTTCCCGAAGCTATTTGACAAGCCGGCAAGGTGTGATAGAATCGTTCTTGTGAAAATTCGCGGGGACTGTAAGGAAGGGCTTGACTTTTAACTTGATTTTTCAATTTGATTTTTCAACTTGACTTTCAAGGAGGAGACTCGCGGAAGGCGTGAAAGAAGTCCTTGTAAGCGAGCGCGGTTTGAGCAGGTGGGGGAGAATCCGATGCTGTGCAGCGGGTGCATCGTGAATTGGTAGGGCGTAACTTTAGCGCTTCAGTTCCATTGTATGTTTTCGGGGCGTAGCGCAGTCTGGTTAGCGCGTCTGCTTTGGGAGCAGGAGGCCGAAGGTTCGAATCCTTTCGCCCCGACCAAAGGAAACAGTAATTGAGAGTATTTTGCGGGAATAGCTCAGCTGGCTAGAGCGATGGCCTTCCAAGCCGTAGGTCGCGGGTTCGAATCCCGTTTCCCGCTCTGTTTTCAGGTATGCGCTTGTAGCTCAGCTGGATAGAGCAACGGCCTTCTAAGCCGTAGGTCGCGGGTTCGAATCCTGCCGGGCGCGCCAGTTGAATTTGGTGGGCGTAGCTCAATCGGTTCGAGCACCGGGTTGTGGTCCCGGGGGTTGGGGGTTCGAGTCCCCTCGCTCACCCCAGTTTTGCGGCTTATGCGCTCGTAGCTCAGCTGGATAGAGCGACGGACTTCGGATCCGTAGGCCGCGGGTTCGAATCCTGCCGGGCGCGCTAGTGTTTGAGTTGATAGTGTTTGAGTTTGTATGGATTGTTAGCTCAGTCGGTAGAGCAGCTGACTCTTAATCAGCGGGTCGTGGGTTCGAGTCCCTCACAATCCACATAATAATCAAGGGAACTTACAGAACCCCAAAAATCAAAAAAACCTCGTATTTTTATGTACGTCCAAACCAAAAAATATCGGGTGATCCGTTATTGGCTGAATGACAAAGAAAAGCGCACTTCAATTGATTCTTTCCCCGAGGTTACCTTACACGAAACACGAATGAAGAACATGGAGTTCCGAAAATCTCTCGAATCAGGAAAGCCATTGGGTATTCGGAAATTTTCGTGTCTCCGGCAGAGCGGACGGGCAGGATGATTTTGGGACAAAGATTCAGAATTGATGTCAGAAGAGAGGATGGAAACGATGGCCAAATTGATAGAGTGCGTGCCCAATTTCAGCGAGGGACGAAGGGCGGATGTCGTGGAAGCGATCGTCGGCGAGGCGCGCGCCGTTCCGGGCGTGAAGGTGCTGGACCACTCGTCCGACCCCGACCACAACCGCACGGTTCTGACCTTCATAGGAGAGCCCCAGCCGGTCAGGCAGGCGGCCTTTGCCTGTTGCGCCAGGGCGGCGGAGCTGATCGACATGGAAAAGCACAAGGGGGGTCATCCCCGGATCGGCGCGACGGACGTCGTTCCCCTGATTCCCGTGGACGGCGTCACGATGGAGGAGTGCGTCGCCCTGGCCCACGAACTGGGCAGGGAGATCGCGGAAAAGCTCTCCATACCCGTCTATTTTTACGAGGCCGCGGCCAGGCGCCCCTCGATGAAGGCTCTGCCCGACGTGCGCAAGGGCGAGTACGAGGGCCTGAAGGAGGCCATCAAAACCCCCGAACGCGCCCCGGACGAGGGGCCTCGGGCCATGCACCCCAGGGCGGGGGCCACGGTCGTGGGCGCGCGCCCCTTCCTCGTCGCCTTCAACATCAACTTGGACACCCCGGACGTGGCTCTCGCCAAGAAAATCGCGCAGACCATCCGCGCGGCCAAAGGCGGCTACGTGAATTGCCGCGCGATGGGCGTTATGCTGGAGGACCGGGGAATCGCCCAGGTCTCGATCAACATGACGGACTGCGCCTCGACGCCGCTCCACCGCGTCTTCGAGACGGTGAAGTCCGAAGCCGCGCGCTGGGGCGTCAACGTCACGGGCAGCGAAATCATCGGTCTGACCCCCATGCAGGCGCTGGTGGACGCCGCGAATTTCTACCTCCGTCTCGAAAATTTCAAACGCGGCCAAATCCTGGAGGCGCGCCTGCTCGAAGAGTGACCGGCACCGCCTCCCATCTGACAAGGGAGATATGTTTATGGAAAGGGTATACAATTTCGCGGCCGGCCCGGCCGTTTTGCCTCTGGAGGTTCTGAATCGGATCCGAAAAGACATTCCCGTTTTTCAGGACACCGGAATGTCCGTCATGGAGATGAGCCACCGGTCCAAGGCGTTCGAGGAGATCATCGGCGAAGCCGAACGGCTTTTCCGCAGGCTTTTGGGAGTCCCGGACGACTATCACGTCCTTTTCATGCAGGGCGGCGCGACCTTGCAGTTTTCCATGGTCCCGCTGAACCTCATGCGCCGCTCGAAAAAGGCGGACTACGTCGTCACCGGGCTCTTCGCCAGAAAGGCCGCTCAGGAGGCCGGGAAATTCGGCTCCGTGAACGTCGCCGCCTCCTCCGAGGACCGGGGTTTCGCCCGCATCCCGGACCTGAGCGCCGCGGCGTTCAGCTCGGACGCGGATTACGTCCATATCACAACCAACAACACGGTATACGGAACGCGCTTCACCTCTTTCCCGGAGACCGGCGCGCCGCTGGCGGCGGACATGAGCTCGAACATCCTCTCCGAGCCCGTGGACGTCTCCCGGTTCGGCCTGATCTACGCCGGGGCGCAGAAAAACATCGGGCCGTCCGGCCTGTGCATGGCCGCCGTCCGCAAGGATCTGGTCGGGTTCGCGCCCGCGGACGCCCCGGTCATGCTGGATTATCGGACCTACGCCGACCACGCTTCGCTTTACAACACCCCTCCGACCTTCGCGGTCTACGCCGCCAAGCTGGTGTTCGAGTGGATCGAGGGCAAGGGCGGCGTGGCGGGCATGGAGAAGCTCAACCGGGAAAAGGCCGCCATCCTTTACGATCTCCTCGACGATTCCTCCCTGTTCAAGGGCGTCGCGGATCGGGAGTTCCGCTCGCTCATGAACGTGACCTTCACCCTGCCGAACGAGGAGCTGACGGCCGAGTTCCTGTCCGAGGCGTCCGCCGCGGGGTTCGTCAACCTGAAGGGACACAGGGCCGTCGGCGGCGTCCGGGCGAGCCTCTACAACGCGATGCCCGTCGAGGGGGCCGCCGCCCTCGCGGACTTCATGAAACGCTTCGAAGCCGCGCGCCGGCGCCGATGAGACGCTCCGCAGCGGCACCGAACCGGAAGCGATACCGAACATGTACAACATTCTGACGCTGAACCGCATTTCCGCGCGAATCTTCGACGAGCTGCCCCCGTCCGGCTTCGCCGTCTCGGACAGGCTCGCCGACCCCGACGGCATTCTGGTTCGGAGCGCGTCCATGCTGGACCGGCCGCTGAACGCCGGACTGCTGGCCGTGGCCCGCGCGGGAGCCGGATACAACAACATTCCCGTCTCCCGCTGCTCCGAGGCCGGGGTCGTGGTCTTCAACACGCCCGGCGCCAACGCCAACGCGGTCAGCGAGCTCACCCTGGCCGGACTGCTCCTCTCCTCCCGCCGGATCGTGGAAAGCATCAACTGGCTCCGTAAGCTGAAAGCGAAGGGCACCCCCGACCTGGCCGCCCGCGCCGAGAAAGACAAGGGGGACTTCGCCGGTCCCGAGCTGTCCGGAAAGAAACTGGCCGTCATCGGCCTGGGCGCGGTCGGAGTTCTGGTTGCCAACGCCTGCGAGGCTCTGGGCATGGCCGTCGCGGGCTACGACCCCTACCTTTCGGTCGACGCGGCGTGGGGACTCTCCCGCCGCGTCGTTCACGCCACGAGCCTCGGCAGTCTGCTCGGCGAGAGCGACTACATCACCCTGCACGTGCCCCTGACCGAGACGACCCGAGGCTGGTTCGGAGAGTCCATGCTGGCCCAAGTCAAACGCGGCGCGCGGCTGCTCAATTTTTCCCGGGGCGAAATCGTGGACGGCCCGGCGGTGCTCGCGTCTCTGCGGGACGGACGCCTGGCCCGCTACGTCACGGATTTTCCGTCGGACGAACTCGTCGGCGCCGAGGGCGTAATCGTGCTGCCCCACCTCGGGGCCTCCACGCCCGAGGCCGAGGACAACTGCGCGGTCATGGCCGCGCGGCAGCTCAAAAATTATCTGGAAAGCGGCGTCGTCCTCAACTCGGTCAATCTGCCCGACTGCACCATCGGCCCGGCTTGGGGCGCCCGCCTGACCGTCATCAACCGCAACATCCCGAACGTCGTCGGCCCGATCACGACGGCGCTGGCGGGTCTCGGAATGAACATCTCCAACATGCTGAACAAAAGCAAGGGCGAGTACGCCTACAACATCATCGACCTGGACGCCCCCGGTTCCGCGGAGACTCCGTCCTCCGATTCCGATGCCCTGGACTTGGCCGCGGAGCAGATCGCCGGGTTGAACGGCGTCATTCGGGTGAGGATCATCAGGAAATAAACCATGACAAAAATAAACATGACGCGCTTCCCGGACATGGCGCGGCGGAACTCCTTCGTTTTCGACTTCGATTCGACGCTCGTGACGATCGAAACGCTGGACACGCTGCTCAAAAGCTGTCTGAGCGACGACGGGACGCGGCGGCGGATCGACGACATCACGGCCCGGGCCATGAACGGGGAAATGGACTTTGACGCCTCGCTCTCCGAGCGCCTGCGCCTGGCGAAGGTGAAAGCGGCGCACTTCGCGCGGATGGCCGGGGAGATCGCGGACTTCGTGACGCCGGGCATGGACGGCGTTATGGATTTTCTCAGACGAAAGGATCAGGAGCTGTTTATCGTCAGCGGCGGGTTCACGGAAATCGTCCGCCCGGTCGCCGGGCTCTTCGGCGTTCCCGAGGGCCACTGCTTCGCCAACGACTATATTACCGGCGCGGACGGCTTCGTGACCGGGGTTCGGGCGGAAAATCCGCTGGCTCACGAGGGAGGGAAGCAGAGGGTTCTCCGCGCGCTGAGGGAGGAAAACCGCCTGCCCGGAACCGTCGTCATGCTCGGCGACGGGATGTCGGACTACGGCGTGTACGCCGACGGCCTGGCCGGTTTTTTCATCGGCTGCGGCTTCAGCGCCGTCCGCCCCGGCGTGAAAGCCGCCGCGCCCGTCTTTATGGAAACCGCCGCCGAACTCCTCTCGCTGCTTGAAACCCTGCTCGATTAAAATAACGGGGTCAGGGGACAAGTCCCCTGCGGGGCATGGGGCAGAGCCCCATGTCTTTTGTTTTTGTGTTTAGCTCGACTCCAGATCCAGAAACGCCAGCTTCCCGTCTACCCAAGTCATTGCCGCCCGGGTTTCGAGAATCTCCCGCGGCGGCACGGTGAAGATGTCGCGGGTCAGAACCGCGAAGTCGGCCAGTTTGCCCGGCTCGACGGTGCCTTTTTCGTTCTCCTCGAACGCGAGGCGGGCGGAGCCGGAAGTGTAGAGTTTCACCGCCTCCTCCACGGTCAGACGCTGACCGGGCGTGTGCCCGCCCTCCGGGCTGCCGTTCCGATCCTGCCGGGTCACGGCGCAGTAGATGCCGAACAGCGGATCGAACGTGTCTATAGGGCTGTCGCTGCCGCCGCCGAGAGAGATTCCGAGGTCCAGCAGGGTCTTCCACGCGTAGGCCGTTTCGGTGCGCGGGCCGAGGCGCCCGCTCATCGTGAAGTGATGGAGCAGAAACGCCGGCTGGATGTCGGCGCACAGTCCCAGCCGGCCGGCGCGCTCATATTGGGACAGGTCTCCCGTCATCATGTGAACGACCCGGTGCCGCAGCCCGCGGACGGACAATGGCCCTGCTGCCGATTTTTCTATTTTTTCCATTGCGCGCAGCACCTGCTCCAGCGCGGCGTCGCCGATCGCGTGAACCGCGATTTGCCGCCCCGCCGCATGCGCCGCGGAGACATACGCCTCCAGTTCCTCCTGAGTGAAGTTCGCCTTGCCCCGGGTCTCCGGGGCGTCCGAGTAGGGCTCCCGCAAACAGGCGGAACGCGCGCCGAGGCTTCCGTCCGCGACCAGCTTGACAAATCCCAGCTTGAAAAAAGGAGTGGGAGTCCGCCACTCCTCGCGCTCGAGAAATTCGCTCAGAAACTCCGGGCTGTGCGGCGAAAAGCCCTCGCAGACGCGAAGGGGAAGCCGGCCCTCACGGGCCAGGCTTTGAAAGACGCCGAGCGTACTCTCCCTGTCGGCGTTTCGGACCAGATCGATGGAGTGGACCGAGGTCAGCCCGGTCCGCACGGCTTTTTCGGCGGCGGAAAGAATGCGGCGCTCTATTTCGCCGCGGGAGGGCGCGGGGCGCAGGCCGAACAGAAGCCCCATGCCCCTTTCGCGGAAAACTCCGGTGAGGCGCCCGCTCGCGTCGCGCTCCGCGCCCGGATATCCGGAAGAAGGGTCGATTTTTGAAATTGCGGCGCTGTTCGCCACGGCGACGTGATAGCACTGCCGAATCAGGATGATCGGGTGGTTCCGCGAAATCTCGTCCGCCAAAGCGGCGTCCGGCATGTCGGGAACGTCGAACTCCTCCTGATTGAAGCCAATGCCCTCCAGCCATTCCCCCTCGGGCAGGCGTTTTTCCTCGATATACGCCCTCGCGCGCGCCACGAGCTCTCCGCGGCTTTTCACCCCGTTCAGCTTCAATTGCTCCATGTGATGACCCGTCACCGCCATGTGCATGTGGCTGTCGATGAAGCCGGGCAGCAAAAGGCGGCCGCCCAGGTCGATCCGCTCCGTTCCGGGGCCTCCCAGGGCCGAAATATCGCTGTCGCCGCCCACCGCAACAATCCTGCCGGGACGGCCCGGCGAACCCTCCTCGAAGGCGACGGCCTGCGCCGTCCCCTGTCCCGGCACGCCCGTCCGAATGATTCCGTTAAAGAGAATTTTTATGAGAATCAACCCTTTCCTGAGAATAAACTATGGGGCTCCGCCAAGGATAAACTATGGGGCTCCGCCCCATGCCCCGGGCCGGGTGGCGGGCCCCCGGCCCCCCATTGTAAATAAATTTTTAGAGAAGTTAGTAAAAAATAAAGTCAAGC
>JAISMH010000093.1 GCA_031276855.1 Synergistaceae bacterium | reverse complement strand
ACGGTTCTGGCGGCGTGCATCGCCGCGGGTAAAAGCGCGGCTTGGCACGCTGAAACAGTAAAAAATTAAGACAACGGCCATGAACGGGAGGCTCTTCCGAAAGGGGGAGCCTCCCGTTTTCGGTCAGGCCACCTCCGCCGGCCGCTTACCCGCGCGGCAATTTACGCGGAGCATCCCCCCTCCCCTCGAGAAGCCCCCTCGAATGCCACTGTCAGATGGAAATCGGACGCAGGGAGTTTGAACGATTACCTCGCTCATTCCTCGAACGTTCCATTTTTGACGACGATTTCATCCTTCATCATGACTTGTCCCCTCGCGACGACGTGGCGGAGTTTCCAGGCGGGGCGTCCGCCGCTTTTTGCCAGCACCAGAATATCGGCGTCCGCATCCTTGCCGATGCAGCCTTTGCCTTTCAGCCCAAGGTGCTCCGCAACATTCGAGGTTCCCATAGCGAGAATCGTTTCGCGGTTTTCATCCCAGAGGGAAAGAATGGTCCACAGCACGGCATCGATGCCGCCGATGCCCATACCTGCGAAATTGCCGCGCTCGTCGAAGCGGGGCATACTCCCGTTGCCGTCGGAACTCAGGGTAATCCTTCGGGAGGGAACCCCGGCGGCAAGCAAAAACCGAATGGCATCCCGCGTAGAGGGTTCGCAGCGCGGAGTATCGTCCGGCTTATCATCCAAATTATCGTCCGACTCCGCGGTGATGTCGAGGTACCCCCCTCGCTTGCCGTAGCCGACGGAGTCCTTCAGCAGCGCTTCGCAGCGGGAGACGTGGGTGGGAGCGAACTGGCTCAAAGGCACGTCGGTCTTTTCGAGGGCCTCGAGGAGAGGACCGTAAGCCGTGGCTTCCGTCCCCATGTGGACGCACACGAGACCGCTTTTGCCCGCCAGCATTCCCCCCGTTCGCGCGTCGGAGACGGCCCGGCGGATCTCGTCTGCGGAAGGATGAGAGCCGCGATGGTCCGAGAGGGCCATTTTAAGGCCGATGACTTTGTCGATCAGGCAAATATCGCTCATGACGCCGCCGGTCAAAGTCGCGGAGGGAATGCCGTAGCTGCCGGTGAGAATCCAAGTGCTGATGCCCTCCGCCTCCAAGCCTCTGGCCTTCATCAAAAGCTCGCGCAGCGAGCGGCAGGTTCCGTCGGTGCCCAGCATACCCACGGCGGACGTGACCCCGGCCCGTATGAAAGACGAGAGCTGAAGCGGCGGCGTCCTGTACATGGGGCCTCCTTCTCCGCCCGCTCCGTTGAAGTGCACGTGCCGATCGATGATGCCGGGAATCACTGGACACCCGTCCGCTTCCAAAGTGAGAAAGTCGGGGTCTATTTTCCCCAGTTGTTCCGCTGTCAGCGTCTCCGGGGGAAAGAGCCCCGCTGTTTTCCCCTCGGAGACGAGAATATCGTGAAGGCCCAAAGCCTTCGGCGCGTAAACGTCACCGTTTTTGATCCACAACATCGCCGGTTACGTCCTTTCTATTTCTGATCTATTCTTTATAATATTGCATCTTTTCCGCGGGCGCATGGTCCACGGGGTCCGGCGTGAACGGAGCGATCCAGTATTCTGCCGGCGCGCTGCCGAGAATAGCGGGAATGGAAACGAGAACCCTGTCCATAAACGTGGGGATCGTAAAATTTTTTTCCACTTTTTTCTCGGCATCGGCTTCGTCCGCGATGACGATTGTGTGCTCAGGCCCGCTGACGTCAACCATGACGCGCTCGGCGCGGCTCATGGGAAAATCCAGCTCTTTGCCGTCGACGCTGACGGTAACGGACGGGAGAGAACGAAATTCTTTGCCGTCGATCGTTATCGTGTTGGTGTCGAGGAGCAGCGTGTGGCCCTTGCCGATATAGAAAAGACATGCCGCAAGGACGAGCAGCCCAAGCACGACACCCGTTCTCTGAATCAAGCTGCGCAAGGTCATGGAACATCCGTCCTTCCGCCGCGCAGTCTGGCGCGCGAGTTCTCGTCCTGAGCCACCCGTTTCCATTCGTACAGCACCAGCGCCAGCGCGATGACCCCGTAACTGACAAACTGCCGGAAGTACTCCCCCAGCATGGCCGAACCGATGAGGTTCTTGCCGGCCATCGGAGCGACCAGAAAAAGGAGGTGGAAGAGAATCACGCCGATAAGCGCGTTGCAAATCGACGCTTCGGTGACGGAGGCGCCGCCGATGAGCAGGGTGGCGATGGAAAAGAGACCGATCTGCTCATGAGAGTTGGTGGTGTTGATCGTGCCGAGGTTCTGCAGAAAAATGATCTGCCCGAAGCCCGCCAGCACCGTCGAAATGATGACGGCTATAATGCGGGTGCGATCGACCGCGATACCCGCAGCGCCTGCCACCGCGCGATTCTGCCCTACGGCCCGCATGTCCTGTCCGAACTTGGTTTTTCTGAACCAGACGATAAAGGCGCTGACCGCCGCGATAAAAAGATAGCTGAGAACGGGGATGTTCAGCCCCGCGACCTTGAGCGGTATGAACGTCTCCAGGGTCTGCCGCACGCTTGCCAGGTCCACGACGTTGCGGATTCCGTACCCGCGCGAAAGCAACAGTTCCGGGTTCATGACGGGAATGAGGCTGCCCATCGCGTACAGCGCGAACATCATGTAGACGCCGTTCATGAAAAAGCCCAGAATAAAGCCCGTCACCATTTCCCTTCCCTTGGCTCTGTTCATGATCGAGCCGCACAGCCAGCCCAGAAGAATCGAAATGGGCAGAGAAATGAGCATTGCCAGCAGCAGGCCGGGAATACCGACGATTTTCCAGTCCATAACGAAGATGAGGCCGATTTGACCGGCCATGGCGCCCAGCACCATGCCGAAATTGAGTCCCATGCCGGCCATGATCGGCAAAAGCAGGGCAATCACCAGAAAAGAACTGCGTCCCAGACGTGTCAGGATCTCCTGCAGCAAAAACTTGCCCGGCAGACCCGAGGCGGGAATAGCGATGGAAATCAAAATGACGAAGAGAATGACGACGGCATTCTCGATAAAGAAAAGACGCAACCTTTTCATTTTAACACCTTCGTTTTACGGGTCAGGGCATACAGGATCATGCCGTTGGAAACGATGATGCGGATCACGTCGGACATGTCCAATTTGAGCACCGCGTTGAAGATGAGCGGCGTCATGGTCAGAATGCCCTGGTAGAGCACCACTCCGAGGAATACGTTGGTCAACGAGGCCTTGTTGACCCCGGCGCCGCCGATGAGTATGGCCGCGACGGCGGGAAACGCCATGTAAAGCGGCCCGTCATACAACTGAATAAAGCCGAAGCTCTGTTGGTAGACGATGATTCCCATGGCGCCGAGCATGGTCGAAATGACCACGCTGATGATGCGCATTTTGTTGATATCGATCCCCGAAGCTCGGGCGTAAATCGGGTTCGACCCCACTGCCGTCATGGCCGTTCCGATTTTCAGGTGGAAAAAAGCCCAGATCACAAGGGAAACAAGCAGAAAAAAGAGAATGGCTCCGGTCGGAAACTTGTGCCCGGCTAGCTGAAAGGATAGAAAATCGTTGAGGATATGCCGCCAGAATCCTTCGACGGAAATGGTCGTCCGCAGACCTTCCCCTCCATAGCCCCAAATCATCACCGGGCTCTTGAAAGGCAGCGCCAGCCAGGCGATCGACATGATCATCACGGAGGAAAAACCGACATAGGTCGCGATCATCATCTCCCCGCCCTTCACGCGGTTCAGCAGGACTCCGTATCCGAACCCGAAAATCGCGCCGAACGCTTGCGATGCAAGGATGGCGAAGACGAACCCCCAGACTCCGACGTAACCCATTTCAATACTGACGGTGGCACCCAGCAGACCGGCAATGACGCCGAGCGACAGCCCGAAATTCAGGCCGCAGCCAGACTGAATCATAGGGACAAGCGCCAAAACCAAAATTCCGTTCATGCCGATCCTGGTAAACACATCGGACAGAGCGCCCGAAAAACTGACGCCCGTCATCGGGGCCATCAGGAAAAGCCCCAGCAGGTATACGGCAATGATCATCCGCGGCAGGCCGAAATCGGCGGCAAAACGCTTGATGTGTCCCATTATCGCTCACTTCTCCCGACTGCCGCGGCAGGGCTTTCATTCTTGAGGCTTTCATTCCTGAGACTTTCATTCCTGAGATTTTCCTCGAGACTTTCGTCCTTGGGGCCTTCGTCTTTGGCTCCCGCCATGAGAATGCCGAATTCCGAGAGCGGCGCCGTATGGGGCAGAATCCCTTCGATGCGCCCCTCGTAGACGACGGCGATGCGCCGACAGACGGAACGCAGCTCTTCCAATTCGCTGGAAATTATCACAATGGTGGTGCCATACTCGCTGTTGTACTTTTTGAGGGTCTCCAACACGATGAACTTGGCTCCGACGTCGATGCCGCGCGTGGGTTCGGAAACGAAAAGAACGTCGGGCCGCAGGGCAAATGCCTTGGCGAGACAGACTTTCTGCTGATTTCCGCCGGACAGGTTCCCCACTCTCTGACGAGGGCCGGTGCATTTGATGTCCAGCAGGCGGATGTACTCGTTCGCGAAGTCGAACATTTCGCCGTCCGAACGCCACTGAAACAATCCGCCCAAAATCGGCTTCAAAAATTTGTTCTGCACCTGCATGGCCGAAAATGTGATGTTCCAATCGATGCCTTCGTCAAGCAGCAAGCCGACATCGCGGCGGTCTTCGGAAACGAAGGCCATGCCCAGCTCGAGCGGCGTGCGGGGCGAACCCAACCGCATGGGTTTCCCGTGCAGCGCGACGGTGCCGCCTGCCGGCGCCAATCCCATGATACCGTTGGGAATGCCAAGTTTTCCCTGCCCCGCCAGCCCGCCGATACCGAAAATTTCACCTTTTTTTACGGAAAAAGTGACATCGCGCACGGTTTCGCCGGGCATATCGACCCACAGCCGCTCCACTGACAAGGCCGGCGGTTCTTCCTTGCCTTCCGCGTACACCCTGGTTTCGGCCTGCTCCTGGGTTTCCACCTCACGCCCGACCATGAGAGAGGCGATCGTTTTGACCGAACTTCCCCTGGCCGGGAATTCTTCGACTTTTTTTCCGTCGCGCAGCACGACAACCCAGTCACAAAGCTCCACGACCTCACGGAGCCGGTGCGAGATGAAAATGATGGCAATGCCCTCGGCTGCCAGCAAGCGCAGAGACGAGAGCAACACCTCGGCCTCGCTCTCCGTCAACACGGCGGTGGGTTCGTCGAGAACGATGAGCTTGACCTTGTCTCGGGAGATTTCGCGAACGATTTCCGTGAACTGCTTATGTCCCACGGGCATTTCCTTCACGAGCATACCCGGATCGAGGGGCACTCCGAGTTTGTCGATCGCTCTTTGAGAGAGCTTCGTCATGTTTTCGCGGTCGAGCGCGCGGATGCGCGAGCCAAAAATATCGGTCATGACCGATTTATGCAACGATTCGCGGTTGAGAAAAATATTTTCCGTCGTCGAAAATCCCGGGATAAGAGAAAACTCCTGATGCACCATGCCTATACCGGCCTCGAGCGCGTCGGAAGGGCCTTTGAATCTGACTTCCCGGTCGTTCCAGAGGATGCTGCCTTCATAGCCGCCGGTTTCGTGTATTTCCGGCATGGAAAAGAGAATTTTCATGAGCGTGGATTTGCCCGCGCCGTTCTCTCCCACAAGCCCTAAAATTTGTCCCGCGGCCACATCGAAAGAAACATCGGACAACACCCGGTTGCCGTAAAACCGCTTGCCAATGCCGCGCAGGCTGAGAATCGCTTTTATTCTGTCCATCGCATCAAATATATAGCATCAAATATATGCCATCAAAATATCGGCCCCGCAGAGGCATTCAGGGGGTCTCAGGGGGGGCAGTGAAGGAGCGCAGCGACTGAACGAGCTCCGCCCCCCTGAGCTTGAATGTATACGAGAAAGCTTTTCGGCTTCCTCGCCTGGGGCCATTTTGGCTGCCCGTCCCGGCTACAGTCCGGAAGCGATCTTGAGGTATTTCTCGGGCACGTCCAGCGCGGCAGAACCGATATAGCCCCTGCCGAAGATGTAGGTGTCCTGAAGGAGCAGCATGTAGTTGCCGAGCTTGACGCCGGTGGTGCCGTCGACGTAATAGGAGCCCGCCCATTGGACTCCCGGCGTGTTCTTGGCAAAGGCCTTGAGAAGATCCTGCATGTTGGTCATTTTGGAGCTGCCGTCGATAACGTTTCTCGCGTGCTCAACCAAGCCGGTCGTGGCGCTGAACGGGAAAGAGTAAGACCAGGTACCGAGGCGTCCGCCGGCATTTTTGCTGACGATGACTTCTTCGATTTTTTTCATGATGGCGGGGAAATTGCCCTTCTCCGCGCTGAGGTCTATTCCGAGAGCTCCGGGGAAGCCCAGCAGCGGAGAAGGCAGGCTGGCTTCCACAAAAGTTCCGCCATATTCGACGACCTGGCGGATAAGGGGCTCGGTATGGGCATCGTTCGTGCAGTAGAAGGAAGCATTCTTGCCGTACTTCTCCACCCACTTCGGCACGTTCTCCAACAGGTACTGCTGAGCGCCCACAATGCCGATGTCGCTCAACGGGTCCGGCGCGGTTTCGAATACCCACTGGACACCGAGGTCTTTGCAGGCTGCCTCGAAAATCATCCGGCGGCGGGTGAGGGTTTCGACGCTCATGTGCCGGGGGAAGGAGATGTGTACGAAGGTATCGGCACCCAGCTGCTTGGCCGCCCAGATCACCCGGTATCCCGCGGAAACGAAGTCGTTGCGCATGACAAGGTCGGCCACTTTGCCGATGACGAGGGGGTCTTCATGCGCCACGCCGGCGAGCAGAAGAATGTCGGGCCGTATTTCGCGAACGCGACGGAAGCCCTCCGTCGCCCCGGGGACGGCCTGGTTCATGACAATCGCCTTCATCAGCGGGTCCGTGGCCAGGGAAAGAATCTGAGAAATGGTGGTTTCCTGTTCCGCAGCGAAGTTGTTGGGATAAGTCACATGCTGGATCATTCCGCCGTCTTTGACATCGCCGTATGCCGCGATCATGGCTTCGGCGCCGCGGAATTCATCCTCGCCCTGAGCCACCGTGCCGGTAACAATGCCGATATGGTACTCAGCAGCCGGAGCCGCCTGTGCCGCCGCTGTGCAAAAAACGGAAATACCCAATATCACCGACAACCACACTAACCACTTGTGCATAATAACCCTCCTTCAATTATTTATTTACTCTTTTAGGT
>JAISMH010000030.1 GCA_031276855.1 Synergistaceae bacterium | reverse complement strand
GGGAATGCAGGCGAGCCTCGAAGACAACAAAATCGGGTACATCGGCCGCGTGATCGACACGTTCACGGTCGCGGAAGCGAAATAACCGCGAAGGCGGAATACCTCCCGGCGGGAGCGCGCATGTATACATTGACAGGATTCCGCTTCATGTTCGTATCTCCGGCGTCGAAGCACGGCGCCGGCACTTTCTGCTGTCTCGTTCCGGTTGGCATATCGTTTCTGGCGCTGGCGGAATTTTTGTCCTCCCTCGCCTGGACGAATCAATACGAAAATTATTCCTTCCTGCTCGATCACCTGTCCGTCGCCGCGCGGTTCCTGGCCGACGTAACCCTGATGTTCGGAGCTTTCGCCGCCCTGCGCCTCGCGCTGGATTTCGCGCGCCGAAAATTTTCCGCGATGAGTGCCGCCCCGGAAGAGAACGAAGAACACGATGAAGACGAAAAGGACGGAGCGAAAGACAATCTCCCGCGCCGGCGCGCCGCCGTCCTCGCCGGATTTTGCGCTTTTTCGGTACACGCGCTGAACCTCGCCTACGGCATCGCGCTCGTTCTTCTGCTGTTTCTGTTCGCCCGCCGAAACTGGGCGCAGTATTCGCCCCTTTTGTTTTACAGGCACTACCGGAACGAGCCTTTTCAGTATTCGCCCTCCGTCTTTTTCGTCGCCGCGGGCCTCGGCGTTCTCTCCTTCGTCCTGGCCGGGCTCTTCGGGAGACAAAGGCGATTGAGGGCCGTCTCCTGCGCCCCGGCGCTTCACAGCGTCTTCCAGACGTTCTGCGGGATAAGTTCGTGCGCCGCGGCCGCGATAGCCCTCAAACAATGGGGAGGCAGGGATTTGACTCTCGCCGCCGAGTGGCTCGTCACGGGCGGGTGCGTTTACTTTGCCGCGGGACTGCTGCGCGGCGCGGGGCGGGACATGCTGCGCGGGGACATGACGGCCGCGTTTTCATACGAACCGCTGTTTTGCCTGCCGGAACACATGAAGCTCTTCGACAGAAGCGTCTCCTGGGAAGAACGCACGGGGCTTTCTTTCAAATCCACGTGGTGCGCCGGGTACACGCTTCGGCTGATTCCCCGGATGGCGCTGTTTGGGGGCGGAATGCTGCTGCTTTCCACTTCCTTATATGTCGTCGAGCCGCATCAGGAGGCCCTGCTCTACCGTCTGGGCGTGCTCGGCGCCGATTCCGTCAAGCGGCCGGGCCCGCACTTCAAGCTGCCCTGGCCGATAGACCGCGCCGACATCCATGACGTTTCCCGCGTGAGGAACGTGCAAATCGGGTACGTTCCCTCCGCGAGCCGGGACTATCTCTGGAACAGCGCGCACGGCGGCGAGGAGTACGCGCTCCTTCTGGGCGGCGGCAGCGAGATGATAGCCGTCAACATGCGCGTGTCCTGCAGAATTCTCGACCTGCGCGCCTATGTGACGCGCTGCGCGGACCCCGAGGGGCTTTTATCTTCCAAAGTCTACGAAATGATGATGCGAAGAACCCAGTCGTCCGACCTGAACACCATGCTCAGCGTGGACCGCGGGGGCCTGTCGGAGGAACTGGCCGAGGAACTCTCCGAATACGCGTCACGGCTGGGGCTCCATGTCAACGAGGTCATCGTCGAGAGCATCCATCCGCCCGTCGATCTGGCGGACGTGTACCACGGCGTCGTCGGCGCCTCCATTCAAAAGGAAACGCTGATCGTTCGGGCCGGGGCGGACGCGGAAAAAACGCATAACGGCGCGCTTCGGGAAAAGGAACGGGCGATTCTTGCCGCGGAGGCCCGGCAGACGGAGAGGGTCAGCCTGGCCCGGAGGGATATGGCGGTGTACGAAAACGCTTTTCTCGCTTGGGCGGTCTCGCCCGAGTGCTATGAACTGCGCAAGACGACGGACGCGTACCGGCGGATCATTCAGGGAGGACGCCTCTACGTGTTCTCGCCCGGCGCCGCGAAGGACGCGCGGCGGTATCTGATTACAAACGGACTGAACTCATGGAGCGGGAGTTTTGACGGCAAATGACGAAAAGATACTTGAATCTGAAAAGATAATTGAATCTGGAAAGGCATTTGAATATGAAAAGACACTTGAATATGAAAAGACACCTGAAGTGGATTTGCGCTCTGTCGCTCGTCGTGATTCTGGGGGCTTTCGGATTCACCTTCGTCGTGAGGGAGGGGACGTGCGCGATCGTGTCTCGTTTCGGCAAAATACGCGAAGTCCGCGCGGAGGCAGGTCTGAGGTTCAGGCTCCCCTGGCCGGCGGAAAACGTCGTCACCCTCGACACGCGCAGCCAGTACCTGGATTCCGGGTACACGGAAACCCTGACTCACGACAGGAAAAACGTCATTCTGCAAACTTACATGGTCTGGAAGATAGCCGATCCCTCGCTGTTTTACACCAGTATCGGCGGCATGGAGACAGCCCGGCAGTACCTGAGCGATCTGCTGGCCAACGCGAAAAACGGCGTGATGGGCGGGTATGGACTGTCCTCCCTCGTGTCGGTCAAGTCGGAGGACATACGGCTGGACGAAATCGAGAGGGGCATACAGGCGATGGTGACGTCCGGCGCGCTGGAAAATTACGGCATCCGCGTGGAGACGGTACGGATCAAGAGGCTGGCGCTGCCCAATGCCAACGTGGAGAGCGTGTTCGAGCAGATGCGCACCGAACGCCAAAAATATGTGACGCAGCTGCTCTCCGAGGGCGAACGCGACGCGGCCATCATCCGAAGCAGGGCGGACGCGGACGCGGCGCGGATCATAGCGGACGGCCAGGCTCAGGCGGCGGTCATCGAGGCCGAAACCGAAAAGCGGGTCGCGGAGATTTACGCGGGCGCCTACGAAAAGAACCCCGAGCTTTTCACGTTTCTCAAGCGCCTCACGGCCTTGGAAGAGTCGGTCGGCGGCAATACGGTGCTGATCATGGACAGCGAAGAATCCCCCTTCAGCGTCTTGACCGGCAAACAGAAGAAAAGCGATTGACGGAATTATGGAAGAACGCGAACCGGAGCGCAAATTGGAGCGGGAACTGGAGTACAAGCCGGAGTACAAGCTGAAAAAGGCCTTCGAGAGGGGGGCGAAATTTCTGAAGCCCGCTCTGGCCGCGGTCTGCCTTGTCTCGCTGTCGTTTTTATGCACATATAAAGTGGAAAGCGACGAGATCGCGGTGGTGCTGCGCTTTGGGCGGCTGACGGGGGAAACCCCCGCGGAGCGGATAAAAAGACCCGGGCTGCACTTCGCCTTTCCTCACGTCATCGACGAGGTCGTCAAAATCCCCGTCGGCAAGGTGAAGCAGGTCACGGTCGCGACCCATTACGCGAACGGCAGCGCCATCGACATCGACATTAACCGCAACGGATACCTGATTACGGGCGACAGCAACATCCTGCTGGCCGAGGCGGCCGTCAAATACCGGATCGGCGATCCCCTCGCTTACGCCCTGTATCACGAAGACGCGGAGCGGGTCATCGACGGGACGGTGAGCGGTGTTTTGCAGAAACACGTTTCGCGTCTGGGCGTGGACGAGTTGCTCACAACCGGCAAAGTGCGGCTTGCGGAGGATGTCCGGCGCGGCGCGCAGGCGCTTTTGGACGCCGTGAAAAGCGGCGTCGCCCTGACGAACGTGGAACTGACCGCCCTCGCTCCGCCGGAGGAGGTCATGTCCGACTTCAACGCGGTGATCGCGGCGGCCGCGCAAAAAGAGACGTCGATTCAGCAGGCGGACGGATACCGCGTCAACACGCTGCCGGCCGCGCAGTCCAAGGCGCGGCAGCTCGCCGAGAACGCCAAAAGCCGTCAAAACGAGGCGATTGCCGCCGCGCGGACGGACACAGCCGCGTTCAACGGCCTGTACGCCCGGTACGCGCAAAACCCGGACGTCGTGAACGAGGGCGTCTTCCGCAGCCGACTGGGCGCCCTCCTGCCGAAGATGCGCGTCGTCGTCCGCGGGGATGAAACCGCCCCGCGCCTCCTGCTGCCGTAGAAGCATCGGCTTTTTTATGGTCAAAGTCGCTAAGATTCCCTGCGAATAGAGCCGCTTTTGTTTTCATTACCCGTTGCGGTCTTTCGATCATGGCCGGTTAAGATATAATCCGCTTGTACCAGTATCAAAAATGCCGATCTGCAAAGGAATAAGGAATGATGCCTGTGAATCAGCAGTATCTTAAAATTTATCTCGACACATCGGTGATAAGCTATCTCGATCAGCGTGACGCGCCGGAGCGAATGGCCGAAACCCATAAGCTGTGGGAGAAAATTAAGTGCGGAGAGTTCAAGGTCGTAATATCCGATATTGGTTTGCTTGAAATAGCAAAATGTGAAAAAACAAAAAGAAATACGCTGCTTGGTTACCTCAATGAAATTGACTATACGGTAATCGAGGTTCAAGGCAACGAAAGAGCCGCTGAAATCGCGGGCAGATTTATCGGCTTGGGCGTTCTCAAGCAAAAGAATTTTGATGACTGTCAGCACATAGCCGCCGCGATAATCAGCGGGTGTGACGCAATCGTATCCTGGAACTTCAAACATATGGTGAATCCGCGCACGGCAAAGGGAATCAGAGCCATTACGACCCTTGAGGGCTGCAAAGATATTCTAATTTTTGACCCGTTAAGTTTTATCGGAGGTGAAACAGAGTGATACACAGCGATATTCCAGAGCCGGATATAAGCCCGGATTTTACCGTTGAGGATATTCATAAAATCAGGGAATGGAATTATGAGCGCTTGAAGGACGCCACGTTGGAGGAACGAAAAGAAGATATGCGGCGGCAATTAGCCCTTGCTGAGATCTATATAGAAGAAGCGAGAGTCGTCCACTGAGTTGGAGTATCAATTCTGAACGGAGAGGGCCTGTCTCATGAGAAAATTCAACCATTCCATAGCCTCCATAGCCTCCATGACGGCGACGGCGGGGGCGCGGGATTTTTTGTCTCTGTCCGAGGAAAAGCGATTTTCCGCGGACATCTTGCAGGCGATGAGCGCCCTCACCTGCCTTGCCGCGGCACAGGTCTACGGGATTTTGAATCCCTCGCAGAGCGCGGTCATGGGGCTGCTCTACCTGATCGGGATACTGATCGTCGGGATTCCGACCACGATCACGGCCGTCAGAGGGTTTCTGAGGGAAGAGCTTTGTTCCTCCATGGAGATTTTGGTCACCATCGCCATGCTCGTCAGCGTTCTGGACGGGCGGTACGCGGTGGCGATCCTGATTCCGCTTCTGCTTGCCCTCGTGCATTTCCTCGAAGAAAAAAGCATTGTCGGGGGACGCGACGCGATCGAGGGATTGAAAAAAATGCAGTCGGATACCGCCATTCGTTTGGAAAACGGAGTTCAGGCGGAGGTTCCCGCGGGGGATTTGTCCGCGGGCGACGTGATTCTCGTCAAGCCCGGCATGGGTTTTCCCATCGACGGAAAAGTTCTTGCGGGCGAGTCGAGCGTCAATCAACAGTCCCTCACCGGCGAGGCGCTGCCGTGCGACGTGAAGCCGGGCGACTCCGTTTACGCCGGAACGCTGAACATGCAGGGGGTCTTGACCGTCGAGGTGGAAAAGACCTGTCAGGACACCTCGTTTCATAAGATTGTGAAGATACTGGAGGAGGTCGAAAAAAGCGCGACGCCCGAAAGCCGTATGGCGGATCGTTTTATGGCGTACTATATCCCGCTGATCCTGGCCGCCGCCGTATTGGTGTGGCTTTTCACCAGGCAGGCGGACCGCGCCCTGGCGATTTTGGTGGTCTCCTGCCCCTGCGGGCACATGCTGGTCAGTTCCGCGCCGCTCATCGCTTCGCTGGGGGCGGCGGCCCGGCGCGGCGTGCTGATCAAAAACGCGGAGTTCATCGAAAACCTGGCGCGGGTAGACGCCGTTTTCTTCGACAAAACCGGCACCCTGACCAGCGGGGAGATCGTGCTTCGACAGTGTGTTCCGGCGGAGGGCGTCTCGGAGGAGACGCTGTACGGGACGGCGCTTTCGGCCGCCAGACATTCCGCGCATCCCGTCTCGAAGGCGATCGCCTCGCGCGCGGACATGCCATACATGCCGGACGAACCGGATTTTACGGTGACGGAGCGGGCCGGCATGGGGCTGGTGGGTTTGAGGGGCGAAGAGACGATTCTGCTGGGCAGCGAGGCGCTGCTGTCCTCTTTCGGCGTCCGGCTGCCGGAGGGGGCCGGGGCGGCGGAAATCGCGGCCGCCGCGACGTCGGTTCACGTCGTCCGGAACGGGCGGTTTTTGGGTACGCTTGTCTTCAGCGACGCCCTGCGCGGGGACGCGCCCCGGATGATAGCTGCCCTGAAGAGGCTGGGGATAAAGGAGACCTGCCTTTTGACGGGCGACAAAAGCGGCGCGGCGGAGCGAATCCGGGAGGCGTGTGCCATAGACGCCGTGAGGGCGCAGATTTTGCCGGAGCAAAAGCAGCAGATTGTCAGAGAGGCCAGAAATCATCGCAGAGTCGCGTTTGTGGGAGACGGAATCAACGACACTCTCGCGCTGTCCGAGGCCGATGTGGGCATCGCCGTGGCCGGCGCCGGCAGCGACACGGCGATCCAAAGCGCCGACATCGTTCTGACGGGCAGTTGTCTGGACAACATCCCTTTCGTCATCGGCCTCGCCCGGCGAACTCGGGAACTCATACGGCAAAACATCGCCATCGCCTTCCTGAGCAGCCTCGTTTTGATCTCGCTCGCCGCCTGCGGCGTCGTCACGGCACTTTCCGGCGCGGTTCTGCACAACGCCGGAGCCTTTATCGTCCTCCTCAACAGCGCCAGAGGACGAACTTCAGGAGGGATTTGATTGAAGAATTTCATCGAAGCCCTGGGGCTCCGCCCCAAACCCCGCCAGGGTCTCGGACCCTGGACCCATTGGGGTGCATGGGGTATATGGGGTGCAGGGGCCCGCGGCCCTTGCCGGGTCTGGGCGGAGCCCAGAGCTTTTTTGGCTTGTCTGGCGGCTGTTGTCGTCTTTTCCGGTGTGTCCGGCGCGGCCGAGCAGAAATACAGGGCGTGCCACAGGGTCGAGATGACGCGAACCGGCGTCGTTCCGGAAAACGGAAGCGCCGTTTCGGTGTGGCGGGCCGACACTTGCCTCGACAGCGTTGACGATGAACTCGGGGCATTGACGGACAACTACGCCGCCTTGTACGCGGGCGGCGCGGGTTCGCGGCTGGACGTCGGCGTCGCCCACAGCCGGACGGGTACGTCCTGGCTGTCTTTCATGGTCTCGGCGCGCGTGACGCTCGACGGAAAGATTCGGACAACCGCGTTCACCACCCGCACTTACGACATGAACACCGGCGAGCGCGTCACGCTGAGAACGCTGTTCGAGGAGCAAAGCGCCGTATGGGGAATTCTCGAAGCCGGCGTGCGCAAGGCGTTTTTGCGCCATTACCCCGACCTCGGCTGCAACACCCGCGCCATGGAACAGATGCTCCGGCGCGAGAACCTCTATCGGGCGGACTTCACATTGCACGGGATGTCCCTGATCCTGCATTACCCGGCTTCGCGGCTGTTCGAGGGCAAGTCTTCAATCATACAGGTTCCGTTTTACTACCCCGAGCTGTACGGCCACATGACCGCCAGGGCGTTCGAGCAGACCGACAACAAGCGTTACTACCGGATGGTTTCCCTGACCTACGACGACGGCCCGGGCGCGGCGACGCCGCGTCTGCTCAATGTCCTGATGGAAAAGGGCGTGCGCGCCACCTTTTTCATCAGCGGAAGCAACATCGGGAAACACGCAAGCCTCGTGCAGCGCGAGCGCGACGAGGGCCACGCGGTCGGCGGGCACAATTGGCTGCACACGGACGCGGGCGGCCAGCCGACCCACGCCATCCGCGCCATCCGCCGCAAAGTGGACGAGGCGCTGACAAAAACGACCGGCGTACCGAGCGCCTACAACCGCGCACCCTACGGGCGGTACGAGCCGCTGGTCGCGTCGGAGGCCGCGTGGGCGATCGTCCAATGGAGCGTGAACGCGGGCGACCTGTACCCGAAATCGTCCCGTTCGCCGGAGGCTGTCGCGGACCTCGTCGCGGAGCAGGCGGAGCATGGAGACATTATTCTGTGCCACGACACCCATCCGCGCTGCGACCTTTACACGGGGATGATCGCCGACAGGCTGCAAAACGACGGCTGGCTGTTTCTGACCGTCGACGAAATGTTCGCCAAAGACCGCGTGCCTTTTCTGAACAACCTGGTGTACTACCGCTGCGCGGAAGGAGATTTTTCCGAAAAATGAAGTGACAGAAGCCGGGGGCGTATCAAATCCATGCCGGAGCAATAACTACAGTCCGCAGTGTTCCAGCAGGGCGGCGTCGGCCAGAAAATCCTCTATCGGGGCATCGGCCAACAGGTGCCCCTCGCGCAGCAAAATCGCCCGGCGGCAAAATTTTTTTGCCGTCTCCAAGTCATGGACAGCGACCAGCATGGTTTGGGACAGGGTATCCAGAATCCCCAGGAGTCTCCGTTGGGATCGAGGATCGAGGAAAGAAAAAGGTTCGTCCATCAGAAGAATTGCCGGCTCCATAATCAGAATTCCCGCCAAAGCCGCGAGGCGTTTTTCACCTCCTGAGAGCCTGTGGGTCATACGATTTTTCAAATGCGCAATGCCAAGCCGGAAAAGAATTTCATCGGCATTTCATCGCCTGATATACGCGGCCAGCGCGGTCGAAGCTGCGAAGGATAAACTGCCCCAAAAAACTGCCCGTGTCTTTCATTTTGATCCCCCGCTGACCCGGCGAGCGCAGAGAGTAGGCCGTGAGCATCGACGAGGCTTCGCCCAGCAGTACAGAAAGGTAACGATAGGTGATGACGAACTGCAAACACACTATCGACGGGACTCCCAAGCGCCCCATCTGGCGAACGACCTCCATGAACGAGGTGGTCGCAATCAAGATCAAGACGGCGAACACGGACAGCAAGGTCTTCAACATGATGGAGACAAAAGAAATTGTCCCGTAACTGACAGGGACGCCCGCCAAAGTAAAGGCTGTCCCTTTCATCCAAATCAGGTTGCCGATACCGCCCATCAGGGCAAAGGGTAAGGCGGCCATGAACCTTTTCGCAAGCGGTCGGTATGGAATCCCGGATAAGGACATCGCCAGCGCCGGGTAAAAGAAAAACGGTACAAGTCCGCTTATGTTCTGCGATGCGAAAGACAGAACCGCCGCGACATAGGCGAGGGTCGTGATCAATTTTGCCATGGAATGCAGGCGATGAATGGGTGAATCACCCATCGCCAGACATTCCAGACTGTCAATTCTTTCGGAGACGCGGTGCAGCACGGCAGATTATTTTGTAACCGTTCAAACCCCGTATACCATGTTCAGTTAAGACAGGCGTTTATCACGGGGGGTCTCGGGGGGGCATGCTCCGCGCAAACTGCCGCGCGGGTAAGCGACCGACACAATTCGCTTCGCTCATTGGTCATCTGCTTAAGTGAAGGAGCGCAGCGACTGAACGAGCTCTGCCCCCCTGAGCTTGAACGTTTACATTATTTTTTGCGCATCGCGCTGGCGGCGAATCCGAGGCCTCCGGCAAGGACAAGAGTGATGAAACTGCCCACGATTCCGGCCGTCGCCGTTCCCAACGACGACCCTGCCTCATTTCCCGCGAAAGAATAGTAGGGCATAAAGGCGGTGGTTTCAACGACATCACTCATGGTCTTGTGTACCGGATCGTCCCGCTCCAATTCAGCCGTTCCCGCAACGCCTTCCATAGACCATTCCAAGCCGTCCGGATAAGCCGAAGCGAACAGAGACAAGCCGCCGCCCGTGAGTGCCGTCAAAACCAGCAGAGCCGCGATGACTTTTCCGGTCGAAATATTTCCTGAGAGCTTTGCCTCCTGTACGGTACTCGTCAGCAATTCCGGACGCGCATTATAGATGAAAGTCAGGACGACGGCTGTCACAATCCCCTCTACCAGGCCGATGGCCAGGTGGATTGGCTGCATCAGAAGAAGAAATGCCCCGAAAGGAAGTTCCGTGACACCGGAAAGGTACGTTTCAACTGCCACACCGAAAGCTCCGACCTGCAATCCCAAAATTACCGAAGCCACGGAAGCAAAGAAAATACGTTTTGGGTCGATGCTTTTTCCCATAACAGGCTTATAGACGCACTGGTAAGCTAACAGGCAGGCGCAAATTCCCATGTTGAACACGTTGCACCCGTAGGCCAGCAATCCTCCGTCCGCGAATAACAGGCATTGGATCAGCAGGACGGAGGCTAAAACGATCAACGCCGGAAAAGGCCCGAGCAATGCGGCGAGCAAGATACCCCCTCCGATATGTCCGCTGGAACCTGTCCCCGGGATAGTGAAGTTGATCATCTGCCCGGCGAAAACAAACGCCCCCATAACACCCATCAGGGGAATTTTCTTTTCATCCAGACCATCCCGGGAGATTTTCCTGACCGCGTACCCGATAGCGGCGACACTCACCGCGGTCATTGTGCCGCCAACCGCGGGGGAAAGCAACGCGTCGGCCATGTGCATGATGATTCCTCCTCATCAAAAATGTATATTACAATCGCCCTTATAGTAGCACGAAATTATAAGATCATACTACCCACTTTCACAGCAGGCCGGAACACCGGGCCGGATCGCGGCGAACTTCTCCCTCGCGATCTTTTCGAGCCCCTTTGAGGAAGCCTTGGGGCTCCGCCCCAAACCCCGCCAGGGTCCCGGACCCTGGACCCATTGGGGTGCAGGGGCCCACGGCCCCTGTCGGGTCTGGGCGGAGCCCAAGGCTTTTTTCTGCTTTTTCTGAACAACCTGGTGTACTACCGCTGCGCGGAAGGAGATTTTTCCGAAAAATGAAGTGACAGAAGCCGGGGGCGTATCCAGCCGATCAGGTAGAGACTGCCGCAGACCAGCACGACATCGTTCTCGCCGGAGGCGCGCTCCACGGCGTCCAAGGGATTCTCGAACGCCCCGGCCGCGCTGCGCCACGTCAGGCGCCGTGCCTCCTCGGCGAGCGCGGAGGCCGTCAGGCTGCGCTCCATGCCGGGGACGCAGGTCGCGTAAAACGACGCGTCCAGCCCGTTCAGGATATTCAGGCACGAAGGGTAATCCTTGTCCTTCATCACGCAGTACACGACGCCGATTTTTTTCCCCTTCCCGCCCCAAAGCTCACGGACGCTTTCGGCCAGCTTGGCCACGCCGTCTCGGTTGTGTCCGCCGTCCAGAACGATCAGGGGCGAGCGCGAAACGATCTCCAGTCTTCCCGGCCAACGGGCGGCGCTCATTCCCTCGCGCACGGCCGAGTCCGTCAGGCGCTCGAACCGCCCTCTCAGGCGGGAGAGCGCGACAAGCGCAAGGGAGGCGTTGCTCACCTGATAGCGCCCGATCAGGCCCGTGCGGACCCTTTTCAATTCCAGCCCCGGCGCGGCGAAGTCGAAAACGCAGCCCTCCTCCGAGACCTCGGCGGAACCGACGCGCGCGTCCCGGGACACGACCAGCCCCCGGCCGGCCGCGCAGAATTCCTCGAAGAGGGGAATCAGCTCCGGGGCGTCCCCCAGATAGCAGGCCGGAACACCGGGCCGGATCACGGCGAACTTCTCCCTCGCGATCTTTTCGAGCGTGTCCCCCAGATACTCCGTGTGGTCCGTCGAAATCGACGCGACGGCCGTGCAGGCGACATCGGACAGCAGATTCGTCGCGTCCAGCCGCCCCCCCAGCCCCGCCTCGGCCACCAGAACATCGGCCTTTTCCTCGCGGGTCAGGAGAAAAGCCGCCGCCGTCACCAGCTCGAAATAAGAGGGAGGGTCTTCACGCAGAACGGCGTCCTCCGTGAGCCGCCGCACCGTTTCCTCGGCGGCGCGAAACCAGCGCTCGGGCGTCAGGGGTTTTCCGCCGGCCAGCAGGCGTTCGCCCGGGCTTTCGAGGTGCGGGCTCGTGTAGAGCGCGGTTCTATAACCCGCCGCCTCGAAAACGGACGCGAGGAACGCGCAGGTCGAGCCCTTGCCGTTCGTCCCCACGACGTGAACGGCGGGATACGCCGCCTGCGGGTTCCCCAGAAGCGGCAAAAGACGCTCCATGCGCTCCAAGCCCGGCCGTATCCCCGGCGAGGCATGGGCGGCGATCAGCTTTTCGACATCGTCAAAGGAAATCATCGTCTCTCCCCCGGTGCTTCGGTTTTTGGACGGTAGGGCGGGAAACGCTCGCGCAGGCGGCGGAAGACGCCCGGAGGCACCATGTCCTGCACCGTTCCCCCGAACTGGAAAATATCGCGGATCGCGCTGCTCGAAAGATAGGAATATTTCGGGTCGGTGACGATGAAAAAAGTCTCTATCTCCGGGGCCAGCTGGCGGTTCATCAGGGCCATCTGGAACTCGTACTCGAAATCGGACAGGGCGCGCAGACCGCGGATGATGACGCGCGCCTTGCATTGGCGCAGATAGTCGATCAGAAGCCCCTCGAAGTGGTCCACCGTGACGTTGGGCAGGTAGGAGAGCGCCTCCCGCGCCATCATGTGGCGCTCGTCCACGCTGAACATGGATCTCTTCTGCGGGTTGACGAGGATGCTGACCCGCACCTCGTCGAAAATGGCGGCCGCCCGCGCGGCGATATAGATGTGGCCGTTGGTGACGGGGTCGAAAGAGCCCGGATAGACAGCTCGGGAGGCGCGCTTCATGAAAGCGCCCCCGTTCCGTCCCCGGGCGAATCCGGCCCGGCGGGTCCGGGAGATTCCGGCCTCAGAAACGTCAGAGCGGTTTCGCCGTAAACCCGGTCCTCCGTGACGGCCCAAGGCTCGGGAACGGCAAGGGTCTCCCTCGATGCGTGTTCCACGACCATAATCCCTCCTTTTTTCACTATCTTCGTCAAATCCGCGGCCCGCAGAAGCGACGCGCCCCAACCCTCGTTATAGGGAGGATCGGCGAACACGACATCGAAAACGCGGCCGCGCCTGACGAGCCACGCCGTGCCCCGCCGAAACTCGAGGGACAGGATTGTCGCCCTGTCCGCGAATTTCTCCGGGATTGCCCGGCCTATGGCGCGGGCCCGGTCCTTCAGCGTTTCCACCAGGACGACGGACGACGCTCCCCGCCTCAGCGCCTCGATGCCCACCCGGCCGGTTCCGGCAAACAGGTCGAGGAAATCCAGCCCCTCCAAATTTATTTCCTCCACGCCGCCCAGAATGCTGAAAAGAGCCGCGAGAACCCTGCCGGACGTGGGGCGGACCTCTTTCACCGCCGCACCGTTTTCGTTCTCATATTCATATTCATTTTCATATTCATTTTCATTTTCATATATTCATTCTCATACCGCGTGTTCGGCCAGGCGCCGGGCGAGGTCCTCGGCGGAGCAGCGCACCGCGGGCGTCAGGTAGACACGCGAGTTCCCGTCCAGCTTCACCAGAGCGTTCTCGTGCCCGGCCGCCTTCAGGTAGTAGCGCTGCTCGAACTCGTCGTCGGCGGACACCGTTTCGACCAGATATGTCCTGTCCGCGTCCGAACCGGCCGTGTAGTATTTTTTGAAAACCCAGTGCGCCTCCCCCCGCGTACCCGAGGCCCCGGCGAGAAAGCCGAGCCCCCCGTCGGGAAGGGGCTTCCCCGTTCTGACGTGCATCGCCGTCCCTTCGCCTCCTTCGCGTTCTTCGTCATAAAAATTCCATGTCTTTCTTTCGACGGTGAAGGGCCTCGTTTTCGTCACGAGGAGCCGGGTGATGGTCTTGCCCATCTCCAGCCATTTGCGCTCGTATTTTGTGGTGACGGTTCTCTCGGGGTTTGTCTCGCACTCCGCCGCCGAGAGCGCCTCGTGCCCTCCCAGGACCTGCCGCGCTTCCTCCGCGTACCAGTCCACGTCCGTGACCATCTCGAAGACTCCTCCCGTCTTCAGGACGGCGGCGAGGTCGTCGGCGAAACCGCCGGCCGTGACGCGCCGCCGCGCGTGGCGGTTCTTCGGCCACGGACAGGGAAAGTTCATCGTCACCCGGTCGAAGGAGGCGTCGGCGAACAGCTCTTTCATCATGAAACGCGCGTCGGTGCAGATCACTTTGAGGTTGGAGAGCTCCTTTATCCTGCGGACACAGCGCGCAACGCAGGCGTGAGAGACCTCCAGCCCGATCAGAAGCGTCTCCGGGCGGGCCGCGGCGTACTGCACCGTGAACTCCCCGTTCCCGAACCCGATCTCCAGCTCCGTCCCCGGCAGACCGCCCCGAACGCCCGAAAGCGCGGAAAGATCCAACGGCAGAGGCGGTCCCGGATAAACGATATTGCCGTAATCGGCTTTCATGACTCGAAAAAAGACTCGGCAGGCCCGGCCTAAAACGTCCAGTCGAAGTCCGGCAGCCCTTCGGCCAGGATGCGCTTTTTGACGTCGCCCATGATGAACGCCAGAGATTCCCGGTCTCTGCCCTCGCAGCGCGTCGTGATGACGGGCTGCGTGTTGGACGCTCGGACCAGCCCCCACCCGCCGGGGTAGACGATGCGGACGCCGTCGAGGGAGAATCCTTCATACTCCTTCAGGGCTTTTTCGCGGATGCGGCCGATCACCGCGAATTTTTCGCTGTCGGGGCAGGCGACCCGCGCCTCCTCCGTCGAGGGATAGAGCGGTATCGGCTCCATCAGCTGCGAAAGTTTCTTGCCGGAGCGCGTCATGATCCGCAAAAGCCGCGCGGCGGCGTAAAAAGAGTCGTCGAAGCCGTAGTATTCGTCCGCGAAAAACATGTGACCGGAAAGCTCCCCCGCGAAGAGCGCCCCGATCTCCTTCATTTTCGCCTTGATGAGGGAGTGCCCGGACTTCCACCAGACGACCCTGCCGCCCAGCCGCTCGATCTCCTCGGGAAGGGCCATGGTGCATTTGGGTTCGATAATCGCCTCCGCGCCCGGGTGTTTCTCCAAAATCTCCGCCCAGTACAGCGCTGTCAGGCGGTCGCTGAAAATCACCTCTCCCCGCTCGTCCACGACGCCCAAGCGGTCCGCGTCCCCGTCGAAGGCAAACCCGGCGTCCGAGCCCGTCTCGCGGACCTTTCCGATCAGCGCGGCCAGATTTTCCCGATCCTGCGGGTCGGGATGGTGGTTCGGAAAGCGGCCGTCCGGCGTCCCGTAAAGGGAAACGCACTCGCAGCCCAGTCCGCTCAGGAAACGGCAGATCGTGCCGCCGGCCGTGCCGTTGCCGCTGTCGCAGACGACCTTCGGTTTATGGGAGGCCCCGCCGCCGAGGCTGATTTTTGAAAGCAACATGGATACATAGGCGTCGGTGATGTCCTCGCGGGAAACGGTTCCGCCGGCGCCCGTCCCGTCGGCATTCGCCGCGAAGCGGCCGCGCTCCGCGATAGTCCGAATCTCCTGAATCTCCCCGCCCCAGAGCGCGGCTTTGGCGAAGGGTTTTTCGGGTTCGGCGCTTCCCGGTCCGTAGACGAGTTTCAGGCCGTTCATGTCCGGCGGGTTGTGGCTGCCCGTGACCATGATCGCCCCTTCCAAATTCAAATGGTAAAGGCTCCAGTAGAGCATGGGAGTCGTGACGACGCCGATATCGACGACATCAATGCCCGTCGAGGTCACGCCCCGTGCGGCCGCGGCGCGTATGCGTTCCGTGGAAAGGCGCACATCGCCTCCCAGGACGATTTTGCGGACGCGCCGTTCAGCCAGCCAGGTTCCGAAGCTCTTTCCGATGAGCTCGGCGGCATCGTCCGTCAAATCGGTGTCCGCGACGCCCCGAATATCGTACTCCCTGAAAATATCCGGCGAAATGTTCATAGAAGCCCCCATCTTTGATGAGTAATTATATTGCCGTAATCCTTTCCAAAAATGCTTTTGCTTTTAGAATGTCAATGGTATTTTCCTCGTTAAGAATAATACGTTTCACGGCTTCGCCATTGAATTGTGAGACACCGCGAGAATGACGCCCTGCCCAATGCGACTGTACGACTGTATTATCAATCAATTTACTTTGAAACATTGAAACGAGCTTCGTTTTAATGCTCTTTCGGGCGTAGTTGATGCCGACGAAAAAAATCATAAAAACGCTCTTGTCGTCGGACAGAAATTCGAGCATTTTATCGAGGTTATAGCCTTTCGGCGCAGAAGCCAAGACCATTATCTTCGTCCTATGACTGATCTTCGAGAGAAAAGTTGTATTTGCCAGCAATAAGTGATTCTTTCCGATCGCGCATACACAAACGATAAACGGCTTGTCATCGTATTTTTGCAGCGCTGACAAGGACAATACCGTATTGCTTATCGCGGCGGACTGACCTTGTCCTTTGCAAAATCGTATTGCGAAGGACTTCGTGTAGTAGTCTCCCGCCTTTTCTTGTTATGTATCCTTATCTTGCGTTTCGCTCTTCCTCCGGCAAAGCCCGAATCAGGCGTTCGGCGAAGCCGCGCAGTTCTTCCGGGGAAAGGCCCGCGCTCTCGGCCAGAAGCGTCCGGTTCCCGCCCAGCGCAACGGACAGCGCCAAGCCCGTGAGTTCACTGCTCTCCAGTATTGCATATTTCC
>JAISMH010000099.1 GCA_031276855.1 Synergistaceae bacterium | reverse complement strand
CTCCGAACTCCGAACTCCGAACTCCGAACTCCGAACTCCGAACTCCGAACTCCGAACTCCGAACTCCGAACTCCGAACTCCGAACTATTATAGCAATTTTCTTCTGTTGTTACAAGGGTTGGATTCATGATTCCCATTCGGTACAGCCTCCTAATTTATCGGAATTTCGTCAATGCGGCAAGTCTTTGTCTTTGTGTGCAAACAGCCCGCCCCCGACCAACGGGAGGGCGCCCTCTCCAGCCTACACCAAACCCATAACGGGTCCAGGGCCCACGGCCCTGGCGCCGCGGGCGGTGCCGAGGAGGACGAAGAACTGGGACGCCACGCCGTGTTCGGAAAACGTGCGGCACATCGTTTCCGCGACGTTCAGGAAAGCGCGGCTGCCGCTCCCGCCCCGCACCAGAGCCACGACGGTAGGGCCGGAACCGCTGATCGCGACGCCGAGACAGCCCGGAATGTCGCGGACGCGGTCCATGATGATCTCCCCGCCCGGAAAGAGGCGCGAGCGGTACGGCTGGTGCAGGCGGTCGGCCATGCCCCAGGAGAGATGTTCCCAGCGGCCCGTCGCCCACGCGGCGCAGAGCAGGGCGGCGCGTCCCAGGTTGAACACGGCGTCCCCGAACGGAACTTCCTTCGGCAACGCCTTGCGCGCGTCGTGCGTCCGCACCTGCACGTCGGGAACCGCCGCGACGACGTGCATGTCCTCCGGCAGCGGCGGCAGCTTCACGTAGCGCAGATCCTGCCCGTCCCAGCAGCTGACCGTCATGCCGCCCAGAAAACAGGGTGCGACGTTGTCGGGATGCCCCTCGATCGACGTCATCACCCGCAAAAGCTCCGACTCCTTCTTTTTTGCCCCGGTCAGCGTATCGGCCAACAGCACACCCGCGACGACCGCCGAGGAAGAACTGCCGAGCCCGCGGCAGAGCGGGATGACGTTGTGGCATTCGAGCGCGAAACCCGCCGGCCTGACGCCCCACTCCTCGCACGCCCTCAGGTAGCTCTCCACCACCATGTTCTCCCGGATGTTCTCCAGCTTTCCGAGCTCCCGTGCGCCCTCGCCGATCACGTCGCAGGTGAACACTCCCTCCGGCAGGATCTCCCGGACGTTGAAGATGTTATAGAGGGAAAGCGCCATTCCCAGCGCGTCGAATCCGGCGCCGAGGTTCGCGCTGGTCGCCGGCGCGCGCACCGAAACGATCGGCGCGCTCATCGCGCCGCACCGCGCGCGGCATTGTCCATGACGCCGAGCAGGTCGTCCAGCGAATCCCCGATCTCTAGGGGCCGTCCCACCTGCCCCATGGCCGTGTCGGGGTCCTTCAGGCCGTTGCCCGTCAGCACCATCACGACCTTGATTCCTTCGGGGAGCCGGTTCTGCGCTTTCAATTTGACGAGCCCCGCGAGGGGCGCGCAGGAGGCGGGCTCGGCGAAAATTCCCCCGAGGGACGCCAAGAGGCGCTGGGCGCTCAGTATTTCCTCGTCGGTGACGGAGTTGAACTCGCCGCCCGACTCGGACACCGCCGCCCGCGCGAGGGATGCGCTGACGGGGCTGCCGATGCGGATGGCCGTCGCGACCGTCTCCGGGGCCGGGCAGGGCTTTCCCGTGACGAGGGGGGCGGCTCCCTCCGCCTGGAACCCCATCATGCGCGGCGTCTTCGCGGCGCGGCCCAGACGCTTGTATTCCGTGTAGCCCGCCCAGTAGGCGCTGATGTTTCCCGCGTTGCCCACGGGAATGGCGTGCCAGTCGGGGGCGTCCCCGAGGGCCTCGCAGATCTCCCAGGCCCCCGTCCTCTGGCCCCAGAGCCGGTAGGGGTTGACAGAGTTCACCATCGCGCAGCCGCGCTCCGCCGCCGCCTGACGCGCCAGCTCGAGGGCCTTGTCGAAATTGCCGCGCACGGCGATGACCGTGGCTCCGTACATCAGAGCCTGAGCCAGCTTCCCCAGCGCGACCTTTCCCGCGGGCAGCAGGACGAAGCAGGGAATCCCCGCCGCGGCGGCGTAGGAGGCGGCGGACGCCGACGTGTTTCCCGTCGAGGCGCAGATCAGTGCCTTGGCGCCGTCCTCGAGAGCTTTCGCGACGGCCAGAACCATGCCGCGGTCTTTGAAAGAGCCCGACGGATTGCACCCTTCGAGCTTTCCCCACAGCTCAATACCGAGCCGCTCGCCGACGCGCGGCAGAGCGGCGAGCGGCGTGCTTCCCTCCTCCAGATTCACCGGCGGCGTCGACGCCGTAAGCGGCAGAAGCGACGCGTAACGCACAAGAATTCCCACTACAATCCCTCCAAACCAGGGCCGCCAGGGCCGTAGGCCCTGGACCCGTTATGGGTGTGATGAAAGCAAGAGAACAGGCCGCCCGTTGGGCGGGGTAAAGCGTTTTCCCTTTAATGAAGACAATAGAGGACATGGCATGTCCCTCTTTCTTTATACGGCGAGAGCTTCCTTCGCGAGACTTCTTACGCGCTCGTCTTCGTCATGAAGGGCGGCGTTCAACGCCGCTTCTTTTCACGAAGATACGCGTAGTCCATCGTCACGATCTTCTCGAGAGAGATTGAGGCGCTCAGTTCTTCGAGACCGGGGAAACCTTTGTCCTCCGTCCACTGTCCTTTGTTGAAAGGACAGACATCCTGGCATATGTCGCAGCCGTATACCCAGCTTCCAATTCTCGAAGCGTATTTTTCGAATGCGGCGTCATCCGGCGCTTTGTTGGTGATGTCCAGCTATACATTAAGGCGAATATTGCACGATTATAGTGCTTTGACTCAAACTTCACAGAAAAAAATTTCCTAACCGTTCAGATTCCATATGATGGCGTCCGTGACGTGCGCGATTTCTTCGGGTGTCAGCTCGTGGAACAGGGGCAGACGCAGGAGCCTGTTCGCGTACTCTTCGGCCATAGGCAGCTTTTTTGCGGAAAACCGCGACCCCATCGGCGCGCCGTGCAGAGGGACGTAGTGAAACGCCGTCCCGATTCCACGGGCCTTCAGGCTGGCCGCCAGACTGTCCCGCGCCTCCGTATCGTTCAGGTGAATCCAGAAAATATGGCCGTTGTGCTCGCAGCCGGGGACGGGCGCGGGACGAGCCAGCTTTCCCTGCCTTTCCAGCGGCTCCAACCGCTCGCAGTAGATGTTCCAGAGTTCGACCCGGCGTTTCGTGAGTTCGTCCGCCCGCTCCAGCTGGGCGTACAGAAAAGCCGCCGTGATCTCGTTCGCCAAAAAAGAGGACCCGATGTCCACCCAGGAGTATTTGTCCACTTCCCCCCGGAAGAACTTGCTGCGGTCGGTACCCTACTCCATCACGATCTCGGCGCGTTCCAGAAACGCC
>JAISMH010000032.1 GCA_031276855.1 Synergistaceae bacterium | reverse complement strand
GTTTACGATTTTTAAGCTGATTCGCTATAACCTCTCGGACCTATTGTGCGGATTCAGGAAAGACGCGCGGCGGCAACCCCGCCGCGCGTCCTCGCTGGGCAGCTTAGGGGCTTCCGGGCGAATATTGGTTACAGTACAAAATGAAAGAAAAAACTTGACAAGATGGCGCTCTTAATGTACGATGTCAGACATCAGAATAGTTGTGAAATTGAGTCTTAAATTGGGTGGTGCTCATGAAAGCGATTTTCAGCCCTCTGCAGTGGAAGAGCAGATGTACCGTCGTCTTCGAGGCATTGCAGGAGAAGATTCAGACCGGTTTCTGGAAGCCGGGGGATCGCATCTACACGGAGGCTCAGCTGACCGAGGCGTTCAACGTCAGCCGCTCGACGGTGCGGGAGGCGCTCAATCTCCTGAAGGCCAGCAACCTGATCTACACCGTTCCCGGGCTGGGCACGTTCGTGAGCGACGCTCCGGACCCCGAAAAAAAGGGGGTTTTCCTGGACGCCACGAACCTCCGGGACGTCCTTCACGTCATGGAGTTCAGAGTAGGCTACGAGCCCTACTGCGCGGCGCTCGCCGCGGAACGGATCACGCGGGAGGAAATCGCCGAATTGAGCTCCTGCGTCAGGCGTCAGGAGTCCGGCATTTCCGCCGAGGAGAAATGCGCCGAGTTTGCCGATATGGACGTGTCTTTCCACGGATTGATCGCGCTGGCGGCCCGTAACGTACTCTTTTCCCACTCCTTCGACCTGATCCGCGAATCTCTTCGGAAACAGCAGATTATCTCCGCCTCCCACCCCGAAAGACGAAAAAAAGCCTTGCAGTATCACGAGCAGATCATCCTTGCCTTCGAGAAGCGGGACAAAGATCAAGCTCAATTGGTCATGTACGAACACGTCAGCGAGACGAAAAACGCCATTTCGGCGCTTCTGAAGGAAAAATAAAAGGAAAAAAGAGGAGGGCTTCAAGAAGTGGACAAAGACCGGCAGGATTTTCTCAGGGAAAAGGCGCGCAAGGTTCGCCTGGGAATCATCGACGCCCTGGGCATCGGCAACAGAGGGCACCTCGGAGGTTCCATGTCGTGCGCGGACATCGTGGCGGTGCTGTATTTTTACAAGATGCGGCACTCTCCCGAAAAGCGCGGCGACCCGGATCGCGACCGTTTCATCATGAGCAAGGGGCATTCCGTCCTGGCGCAGTACGCCGCTTTGGCCGAGGCCGGATACTTCGGAAAAGAGCTTCTCGCCGCGACCAAGAGTTTGGGCAGCCTGCTGCAGGGACACCCCGAAAGGCACACTCCGGGAATCGAAGCCAACACCGGTTCTTTGGGGCAGGGTTTGTCCGTGGGCGTCGGCATGGCCTTGGCCGGCAGGATGGATAAGCGCGATTACCGCGTCTATGTCCTCGTCGGGGACGGAGAGCTCGCGGAAGGCCAGATCTGGGAGGCCGCGATGGCGGCCGGCCATTACGCGCTGTCCAACCTCACGGTGATCGTGGACATGAACGGCGTGCAGGCCATGGGCAGAACCCGCGATCGCTACGCCATAGGCAGCATACCCGGCCGGTTCGCCGCCTTCGGCTGGAAAACGTTCGAAATCGACGGACACGACGTGGCGGACATCGCCGAGACCCTGGACAAAGCGGCGGACGTGAGGGGCTGCCCGACGGCGATCGTCGCGCGCACGGTCAAGGGAAAGGGCGTCTATTTCGCGGAAAACACGCATACCTACCACAATAACCTTCTCACGGCCGAAGATCGGGAAAAAGCCATAGCGTCCGTGACGGCGATGTGAAGACGGCGCGAAGGAGGAAAACACTGTGGAAAAAATGAAAGAACAGGAAAAGAACCCCCGCGTCGCCTACGGCCTGGCGCTTTTGGCGCTGGCCCGAGCCGACCGGAACGTCGTGGCTCTGGACGCGGATCTTTGCGGTTCCACCCAGTCCGTCCAAATTGAAAAGAACCTGCCCGGTCAGTATTTCGAGATGGGCATCGGGGAGGCCAACATGGTTTCCGCCGCGGCGGGGCTCGCGCTGTGCGGCAAAACGCCCTTTGTCCATACGTTTGCGGTGTTCGCGACGGGGCGTCCCTTCGATCAGATTCGGCAGGGGGTTTGCCTCCCGAACCTGAACGTGAAAATCGTCGGCTCCAGCGCGGGGCTTTCCGACTTCGGGGACGGGGCGACGCACCAGTCTTTCGAGGACATGGCACTCATGAGCGTCCTGCCCAACATGACCGTCCTGGCTCCCGTGGACGCCGTGGAGGTTGCCAAGGCCGTCCAGGCGGCGGCGCGTATCGAAGGGCCCGTGTACATCCGCCTCAACCGCAATGACCTTCCCGTGCTGACCGACGACTCGACGCCGTTTGAAATCGGCAAACCCCTGGTGCTGGCCGAGGGCTCCGACGCGGCGATCTGCGTCAACGGCGTCACGGCGGGCATGGGCCTCGCCGCGCGCGAAACCTTGAGCGGGCAGGGCATCGGCGTCCGCGTGGTGAACTTCAGCACGATAAAGCCTCTGGACGGCGAGGCCGTCCGCGCGGCCCTGAGCGGGGTGCGCGCGCTGGTCACGGCCGAGGAACACAGCGTCATCGGCGGGCTGGGCGCGGCCGTCGCCGAATGCCTTTCCAAAACACCCCTTCCGACGGCGCGGATCGGCATTGCCGACCGCTACGGGCAGTCCGCGCACAATTACGAAGAACTTCTCGAACATTACGGGCTGACGGCGGGAGCCATTGCGGAAGCCGTAAAAGAGTTGCTGTAAAACAACATGGGGCTCCGCCCCATACCCTGGCAGGGGCCGTGGACCCCTGCACCCCTTGACTAAAAATATAGGAGGGTTTTATTGGATATGGACAAAATCGGGTTTATTGGTTTGGGGATCATGGGCAGGCCGATGGCGAAGAATCTTCTGAAGGCGGGAAAGGCTCTGGTGGTTTATGACGTTGTCGATTCCGCGGTGAACGAACTCGTCTCCGCCGGGGCGGAGCGGGGGGCGTCGCCCGCGGCCGTGACCGGCGCGACGTCCCTCGTTATCACGATGCTGCCGAACTCTCCTCACGTCCGTGAGGTCGTCTGCAGGAAGGACGGGATTTTGTCCGCCGTCCGACCGGGACAGATCGTCGTGGACATGAGTTCCATCGCGCCGCTGGTCAGCCGCGAGCTCTGCGGCCTTCTGGAGGCCAAAGGGGCCGAAATGCTGGACGCTCCCGTCAGCGGAGGGCAGGAGAAGGCGGAGAAGGGCACGCTCGCCATCATGGTGGGCGGCAAGGAAGAGATTTACGGCAAAGTGAAAGATATTCTCGACCTGATGGGCAAGAGCAACTACGTCGCGGGCATCGGGGCGGGGCAGATCGCGAAGCTCGTCAACCAGACCCTTGTGGGAATCAACATCGCCGCCGTGGCCGAGGGAATGAGCCTCGCCCAAAAGGCCGGAGTCGAGCCCGAAAAGGTCTTCAACGCCATCCGGGGAGGCCTCGCCGGCAGCCAGTGCCTGGAGGACAAGGCCCCGCGCATGTTCGAGGGACGCTACGCCCCCGGTTTCCGCATCAACCTCCACATCAAGGATCTCGGCAACGTCCAGGAGACCGGACGGGCGCTGCACCTCTCCATGCCTCTGGTCGCGCAGGTCATGGAGATGATGCAGAACCTCGCCGCCGACGGTCATGAAATGCTGGACCACGGCGCCCTGGGCCTCTTTTACGAGAAGTTGAACAGTATTTCCCTCAAAAAATCGTCCCTGTAAAACGGGGTGCAGGGGACAAGTCCCCTGCCGGGGCATGGGGCGGAGCCCCATAGCTTCTGGTTTTTATTAAGCGGAGTCCCATAGGCTTTCGTTTTTTATTTTATTCTATATTAAAGGGGGAAACGGTTATGAAGAAGTACGGTTTCTTTGCGGCGGCGCTTGCGGTTTTGCTTCTCGCGGGCGGGGCTTGGGCGGCGGACAAGGTTTGGGACAAGGGCACCCCGACGGTGTACGTCGGATTCGGGGCCGGCGGAGGCACGGACACCGCGGTCCGCCCGTTGATCGCGCTGATGGAGAAGCACCTCGGCGAGACCATCAACGTCGCCAACATGCCCGGAGCGGCGGGCGCTCTGGCGGCGGAGGACGTTCAGGGAAAACCGCACGACGGCTACAGCCTTTTCGCCACGGGTTCGGGCTGTTTCGGCGGCTACACCCTCAACAACACTTCGCCTAAAGGCGTGCCTTGGAACTGGTGGGGGTTCCATCACATTCAAGGCCCCGCGGCCCTCGTGGTCAACCCCGAAAAATCGGGAATCAACACGGTCGAGGACGCGATCAAGGCCCTGAAAGAGGGCAAGGCCAACGTGGGCGTCTCCTCTCTCGGAGCGGGCATTCACGCTTTCGTCGAGGCCTTCGCCAAGGCCGCCGGAGTGGGGACGAAGATCAACTACGTCACCTCCGGCGGGGACGGCAAGACCTGCGTCGCCGTCATGGCCGGCGAGGTCGAGATCGGATCGATCTCCTTCTCGGCGGGCGTCGATTACGCCCGGTCCGGCAAGCTGAAGGTTCTCTTCCTCAATCGGCGGGAGCCCCTGAAACTGACCGACAGCATCACGCTTCCCCCGATCACCGACTTCGGGCCGCAGTACGCGAGCATTCCCGACCTGGCGGAGACGTGGCCCGTCATGGTTCCGCGCGACGCTCCGAAGGCCGTTGTCGACAAGCTGCGGGAGGCTTTCCTCTGGGCGTGCGAGCAGCCTGAAATGAAGGACTTCGCCGAGAAAATGGGATACCAGGTCATCGCCCGCCACGGCGAGGAGGCCGACAAGGTTCTGGATTACCAGTACGCGGCCTATGCCTGGGTGGTGTACGACGCCGGCTTGGCCGAGACCGACAAGTCCCCGGCGGACTTCGGCATCCCGCGCGCCGAGGAGTGGGATTGGAACAAGGAAAAGGCGAAGTACGGGTATAAATAAATGACTTTTGCAGGGGCCGCAGGCCCCTGCACCCCGTTAATATGGAGGTTGGGAGATTTGTCGAATAAAATTCAGAAGCTGGCGGGCGCGGATTTTCTCACGGCAATACTGCTGATTCTCTTCGGCGCGGCGTTTTTCGTGGGCGCGCGGAGCATGAAGGTGTACCAGATATTTTTCGTATCGCCCGGCTTTTTCCCGATGATTCTGGGGATCGCCTTCATCTTTTTCGGATGCGTTCTCCTTTACGCCTCGTCGCTGCGCGGGGGACGCGCGGACGCCCTGCGCATTCTTTCGGGCGCCAACCTCAAGAGGGGGTTCACCTCTCCCGTCTTCAAAAAGGGAGGCACCGTCTTCCTTCTGATTCTCGGCTACGTGGCTCTTCTGGGCACGTTCGACTTCGCCGTGCTGAGCATGGCGTACCTCTTTCTGACGTTCCTTTTTCTGAGGGCGGCGAAATGGTACTGGATGATCGCCATCTCCGTGGCCGCGCCGGTCGTCGTCCAGCTGGTTTTCAGCCAGGTCTTCAGGATTCCCCTGCCCTAGAGGAACTTCGAGGAAAATCGAGAGAGGAGACTGAATATGGAGTATTTCCAGCATATCACGGGAATGTTCTCCGCCATGGCGCGGGACCCGTGGATCATCGCGCTGATTTTCGGCGGTTCCGTCATGGGGCTTCTGGTCGGGGTCATTCCCGGCCTGACCGCGACGATGGCTCTGGCCCTGCTGATCAACATCTCCTACGGAATGCCGCTGGAGCGCGCCGTGGCCTTCCTTTTGGCCGTTTACGTCGGGGCGACCTCGGGCGGACTCTGCTCCGCCATCATGATCAACATCCCCGGCACGCCCGCGGCGGCGGCGACGAGCCTCGACGGCTTCCCTTTGGCCAAGCAGGGCAAGGGCGGCCTGGCCATCGGCACGGGGTTCATCGCGTCCTTCGTCGGGACCGTCTTCAGCATCCTCATCATGCTGACCCTGACGCCGGTGCTCTACCTCATCGCCATGAAGTTCGGGCACTGGGAGATGTTCCTTCTGGCGATATTCGGCATCATGATCTGCGGGTCCCTCAGCACAGACAAAGACCCGATCAAGGGCTGGATCGTCGGGTTTCTGGGCTTCGCCCTCTCCATGGTGGGCATGGAGGAGATCTACGCCTACCCGCGCTTCACGTTCGGCATTTTTCAGCTCAGGGGCGGTATTCCCCTGATCGCGACCCTGATCGGGGTGTTCGGCATCTCCGAGGTTCTGGGCGTGTTGCAGGAGAGCGTTCCCTATAAGATCGAGGGGAAGGTCGGTCGGGTCATTCCGTCCCTCAAGGTATTCAAGCCGCTGGTTCCCTCCATTCTACGCTCCGGCATCATCGGAGTCATCATCGGCATTATTCCCGGCGCGGGGGAGGACGTGGGGGCGTGGCTGGCCTACGACATCGGCAAGAGGCGCTCCAAGGATGGAGACAAGTTCGGGACCGGGGTTCTGGAGGGCGTCCTCTGCCCGGAGGTCGCGAACAACGCCGTCATCGGGGGCGCGATGATTCCCCTTTTGACTCTGGCCGTTCCGGGAAGCCCGCCCGCCGCCATGTTTCTGGCCGCGATGAACCTTCACGGCGTCCGCCCGGGCCCTATGCTCAACATCGAAAACCCGGCGTTCCTCCCGATGGTGGGGGCCGCGCTGATGTGCGCGTCCCTGGCGATGCTCTTCTGGGGGCTGCTTCTGGCGAAACCGATGGTCGGAATCCTCAAAATCAAGCGGGAGGTGCTTCTTCCCCTCGTCGTTCCCCTGACGGTCATCGGCGCCTACAGCGGCGGAGTGCGAATTTTCGACGTGTACCTGATGCTCTTTGCCGGGGTGCTCGGCTACTTCCTGCGGCAGATGGACTACCCGCTGGCTCCGATGGTGCTGGGGCTGATTCTGGGGCCACTCGCCGACGTCAGCTTCCGGCAGGCCCTCATGCAGAGCCGCGGGGCGTTTCTGCCCCTGCTGCAGCGCCCCATCGGGCTGATCCTTCTGGCGTCCGTCGCGTGGCTGATCTGGACCGGCATCGTCCGCGCCAGAGCCTACTACAGGAAGCTGGCAGCCGAGATTTCTTCCGACGTTTCTTCCTGAACAGGGGGCTCGGGGGGCGGCGAGGACCGCGCGGCGGCCGAGCGAGCTCCGCCCCCTGAGTTTCATATTAAAGAGGTGAGTCGATTGGCGGATTCAGAGACCTCCGTGGGGTCTTATCTGGAGAAGATTTTTTCTCTCAGCGGAAAGGTGATTCTTTTTACGGGCGCGACCGGAGGAATCGGCAGCGTTCTCTGCAAGGGGTTTGCCAACGCCGGGGCCTCCGTGGCGCTCTGCGACGTGGGCGCCGGCAGGCTGGCGGAGCTGGAAAAGGAAATTTCGGCGGAAATTCCGGAGGAATCGAAGGAGGAAGGGCAAGACGTTTCTTCGTTCCCCCTCGACCTCACGCGCATGGACGACATCAAGAACTGCGTGGATCAGGTGGCGGAGAAATACGGGCGGATCGACGTTTTGTTCAACTGCGCGGGAATCAACAGGCGCGAGGGCCTGCTCGACGTGGAGGAGAGCACCTACGACCGCATCATGCAGATCAACCTGAAGGGGCTGTACTTCATTTCTCAGGAGGCCGCGAAACACATGCGGAAGGCGGGGAAGGGGAACATCATCAACATGGCGTCGCACAACTCCGTGGGGATGCTGGGGGGGTGCAGCGTGTACGGCGCGACGAAGAGCGCCGTGACCGCGCTGACCCGCTCGATGGCGGTGGAGTGGGCGAAGTTCGGCATCCGCGCCAACGCCATCGCGCCCGGACATATCCTGACGCCCCTCACCACCGTGACGTGGGAGCATCCGACGCGGAGCCGCTACCTGAAGGAGCGCATCGCGATGGAGCGCCCCGGCACGCCGGAGGAGATTCTGGGAACCGCGCTCCTGCTGGCCTCCGACGCCTCCGCGTACATGTCCGGGATGATGGTTCACATCGACGGCGGCTGCCTCGCCGGTGGCGTTCCCTGGGACTTCGACACGAAGTATTGAGGCGGAACGGGGGAAATTCGGATATACTGATGCGGGTAATCGATCAAATTAAGGGAGGTTCTCATCATGAATAATCTGTTGCTGGAAGTGGAAAACGGAATCGCGGTCGTGACCGTCAATCGCCCCAAGTCCCTCAACGCCCTCAACAGCGAGACCCTCGCGGAACTCGGCGAGTGTCTCAACGATATTGAGAAGCGGGACGACGTGAAGGTTCTCATCTTAACCGGCTCCGGGGAAAAGTCTTTCGTCGCCGGCGCGGACATCAGCGAAATGGTCGGCAGCGACGCCATCGGCGGCCGAAAACTGGCCCTGCTCGCGAAGGCTGCGTTCGAGAAACTGGAGAACATGCGCCAGGTGACGATCGCCGCGGTTAACGGCTTCGCCTTGGGCGGCGGGTGCGAAATCTCGATGGCCTGCGATATCCGCGTCGCGTCGGAAAACGCGAAGTTCGCCCAGCCCGAGGTCGGCTTGGGCATCATCCCCGGCTTCGGCGGCACGCAGCGCCTGGCCCGTCTGGTCGGCAAGGGCCGCGCGAAGGAGCTGATCTTCACCACCGACATGATCGACGCCCAGGAGGCCTATCGCATCGGGCTCGTCAACAAAGTCGTTCCTTTGGCTGAACTGCTCGACAAATGCAAGGAAATGGCGAAGAAAATCCTGGCCCAGAGCAGCTACGCCGTCTCTTTGGCGAAGGCGGCCATCAACACGGGGCTCGATGTGGATTTGAACAGCGGCCTGAAGCTCGAAGCGGACCTTCTCGGCCTCACCTTCGCGACCGCGGACAAGAAGGAGGGCATGACGGCCTTCCTGGAAAAGCGCAAGGAGAAGAAGTTCACCGATTTTTAGCGTCACTTCCGATATTAAAGTTCCGGGGTCAGGGGACGAGTCCCCTGCGGGGTATGGGGCGGAGCCCCATGGCTTTTGTTTGGATTCGCGCCGCCGAAGTTTGTCCCCGCTCCGGCAGGATTTGATGAACACCCGCCCCCCGGTGACACCGGGGGGCGGGACGGGTTCGCATTCAGCAGGCTTTCCTGTGCAACTCGTCCTGTGCCGCGCGGCGATCAGTTCTTGTCGGAAAGGGAAATTTTGGTGATTTTCAGATGGCGAACGCCTTTGGGGATCTTCACGTAGACCTCGTCGCCGATGGACTTGCCCAGAATGGCCTGCCCGACGGGGCTCTTCTGCGAAATGCAGTGGGTCTTGGGGTCGGCTTCTTCGGAGCCGACGAGGGTGTAGGTATACGTCCTGGAAGGAGACGTCATCTCCTTCAGAGTGACGGTGAGTCCCAGCGAGACCGTCTTCGTGTCCAGCTTTTCCTCGTCCAGAATTTTCGCCTTGCTCAGTTGCATTTCCAGCTGAAGAATCCGCGCCTCGAGCTTGGACTGCTCTTCTTTGGCCGCCGCGTACTCCGCGTTTTCGCTGAGGTCTCCGAAAGAACGGGCTTCTTCCAATTGCCGCGCTATTTCCGCCCGGCGCTCCGTTCTCAGTTCCACCAATTCGGCGCTCAGCCGCTCGAAACCGCTTCGCGTCATTGTCGCTTCGTTGTCGATAATCCTGGTCGCCATTCTTTCTTCAACGCCTCCAATATGCCCCCAATATGCCTCCGATAGCACAGCCATCCCTCCAACAGCACGGCGACAGCCCAAACGGGGCGTATTCTAGCAGGAATCGGGGGGATAGACAATAGGGGCCTCGCGCGCTGTCACTCGTCTGTGATAATGTCCGCTTTCGAGGTCAGACATCCGGCGCATGGGGAAATGCACACTGGATGTCTGGTCTGACCTCGAAAGAGAACATTTTCTCGGACGATTGACAGGGGGAAATGCGACACCCAAAACCGCAGGCTGCGACCCTCAGATCGAGTGCAAGGCAAAACAAAAAATGATCTGCCTGTTGCATCAACGAGTCCTACGGAATTTTTGCGAGTTCAACCTGCGGATTATAGGATTTCAATACTTGCTTACGCGTCTGCCTTGGGTCGGAAATCAATTTATCAGAGACTGAATTTTATCCGGGGGCAAGCCGCTGTTGCGGGCAACAATATCCGCCGGGATTCCGCTCGCCAGCAAATTACGCGCAAATTCAAGT
>JAISMH010000013.1 GCA_031276855.1 Synergistaceae bacterium | reverse complement strand
TCCCGCCCCGCTCCGATCATCCCTCCCCAACTGACGACATTGGGGTCTCCCAACCCCAGAAAAGCCAAGGCGGACTCGGTGAGAATGGCGGAGGCGGTCAGCATGGAAGCGGAAACCACTACCGGGGTCAGCACGTTGGGTAAAATATGATAAAAAACGATCCGAAAGTCGGACGCGCCGAGCGTTATGGAAGCCTGAACCAGCTCTCCGTGCCGCAATTTCATAACCTCCGCCCGCACCAGGCGCGCGAGGCCGGGCCACGATGTGATGCCGACGGCGAACGCTATGGTCTTCATCGAGGGCTGCAAAATAGAAACCAGAGCCAACGTGAACAAAAACGGCGGAAGCGTCTGGAAAAGCTCCGTGAGCCTCATGAGGGCGGAGCCCCGAAAATCCCGGTAATAACCGGAAAACGCGCCCACGCCTATCCCGATGATCAAGGAAACGAGAGTGGACAACAGGCCAATCGTCAAAGAAACCCGCGCGCCGTGGAAAACCCCGGAAGCGATGTCCCGCCCGAACATGTCCGTGCCCAGAGGAAAATCTTTGTCCGTGCCGGGCCAAAGGAAAGGCTGCCCAGCCATCTCCAGAGGATCGCCTGGGTAAAGCACATCGGCCAGGGCAGCCGCCAGCAGAATGGCGATAAGCAGGACCAAGCCTGTGACGGCGGAAGGGTTTCTCATCAATCTGCCCGCCACGTCGCGCCCCGAAAAGACCGACGGGGCAAACGCGGCCTCTTCTCTTTCCCTTTTTACCGGAGACTCCATTTTTACCGAAGACTCCATCGTCATTCCGGCCTTATGCGCGGGTCGAGTCGCATATAAACCAAATCGACGACAATGTTTATAAAAACGACCATGAGGGAAGAACAGAAAAGAATCCCGAGCAGGAGATTGGTGTCCCGCTGCAACAGGGACGACATTGCCATACGACCCATCCCCGGCCAGGAAAATACGGTCTCCACCAGAACAGCCCCTCCCAAAATGGAACCCAGTTGTACCCCCAGAGTCGTCACGACCGGAAGCAGAGCGTTTCGGAAAATATGCCGCCAAGCGATACGCCAGGCCCGGACGCCCTTCGCCCGAGCGGTGCGTACAAACTCCCGGCCGGAAAGCGCCAGCATCTCCGCCCGCGTCAGGCGGGTGTAAACGGCAAAGTAATAAAGCCCCAGAGTTACGGCCGGCAAAACCAGATGTGCCAGAACATCCTTAATATACGCAAAGCCGATCAAGTTCTTTTCGACGGTAATCATGCCGCCGATCGGGAGCAGGTCGAGCCGGACGGAAAACACCAGGATCAGCATCATGCCTACCCAGAACGCCGGAGTTGCGTAAATCAGGAGCGTGAATACGGAAAACAGGACATCGACGATTTTCCCGGAGCAGAGTGCCGCGAAGAAACCCAAGAGACATCCTAAAAACAGGGCAAAAGCTATGGCAGAGCCCATGAGTAACAATGTCGCGGGCAGACGCTGCCAAATCAGCTCCGCCACGGGCAAGCCGAAATGGAAGGAGAATCCGAGGTCGAAGGTCAGCAGTTTTTTGGCGTACAAAAAAAATTGGACGTACAGGGCTTGATCCAACCCAAGCTGCCGGCGCAGGGCGGCCATATACTCGGGAGTGGCCGCGCCCGACTGACCGGCCAAGGCCTGCGCGGCATCTCCGGGCGCGAGGCGCAGCAGAAAAAAATTGATCAAAGTTATGCCCAACGCCACAAAAGCGATCTGGGCACAACTCCGCCATAAAAAACGCCACATCGGCTTACTTTTGGGCCGGGTCTTCGGAAAACCAGAGGTGTTTCAGGCTGGAATAAACTTGATCTCCCTGCACCACCACGTCTTGCAGATTCGCGGAGTGAATAGTGAAGAAATGCAGTTCCAGCAGAGGAAGGGAAGGCAGATCCCTGAGAATGATTTCCTGAAAACGCTTCAGGTTGGCAATGCGTTTTTCCGGATTGCCCTCGACACCCGTGGACTCAATCAAGGAATCCACTTCGGCGTTCTTGTAGCCGGAGGCGTTCGTCCAAGCCGTCCCCGTCTTAAACCAACCGGACCAGTAGGCGCGCACCACTCCGATCTGAGGATCCGGGAAAGCGTTGTTGTAGGTGTTATTCGTGTCGAAATCCGCGTCGGCGTAAACGCGCTTGATAAAGGCGGCGCTGTCCTGAGTACGAATCGTGACCTCGATGCCGACACGCTTCAGCGCCTGTTTCAAAAATTCGCCCGTGTGGAGGTAGTCGTCGCCGTAGGGCAGAAAATCGTGAGTGATCGTAAAGCGCGTCCCATCGGCGCCGCGTTTGAATCCGGCCTCGTCGAGCAAAGCCTCTGCTTTTTTCAAGTCGTAGGCGTAGCGCGGGACATCGGGGTTGAAGAAAGTCGGCAGAGTGGAGGGCACGGGGCTGATCGCGGGCAGAGCGTATCCGAACCACACGATCTTGGCCAGGGCTGCCAGGTCGACGGCGTGGGCAATGGCCCGCCTGACCCGCACGTCTTTCAGGTAGGGGTTGGCAAGGTTGAAATCCATATACAGCAGCGGGGACAGCCATTCGTAGCCGCGAGTTTCCACCTTCAGATGCGGCAGACGGGTCAAGCGATCCACATCGCGGAATGGCACCGGGTTGTACGGAGCGTACTGAACTTCCCCTTTTTCCAGGGCGGCCGCCCGGGCTGAGGCGTCCGGGATGACGCGAAACACGATCCTGTCCAGATAAGGCTTGCCTTTGTCCCAGTAATCCGGGTTTTTTTCGAGAAGCACGTATTCGCCGCGCTTCCATTCTTTGAAAACGAAAGGCCCCGTCCCCACAGGCTGATTGTTGTAGGGATTGTTGAGAAGATCCGTTCCATCGTAGAGGTGCTTTGGGAGAATCACCGAACCCACGCCGTTGATGACGGACAGAATCGGCAAAGAGGGCTTGGAAAGGGAAAGGATCACGGTATGCTCGTCCGGCGTTTCTACGCTCTCCACGCTCTCGAACAGGGGTTTGTTGCGCGGATGGATCGTTTTCCAGAGATTTTCCAGAGACCATTTCACATCCGCGGCCGTGAAGGGTTTCCCGTCGTGCCATTTGACTCCCTTGCGCAGGCGGAAAACGATGCGCAGACCGTCCGGCGAGACCTCCCAGCTCTCGGCCAAAGCAGGCTTCGGCGTTAGATCTCTGTCGTAATAGACCAGCCCGTCAAAGACATTGCCCGCGACAACCTGGGTCGGCTGCGCCATATTCACCACAGGAGTGAGCGTCACCGGTTCCGGGTTCAGTATAGCGGAAAGCGTACCTCCGGGACGCGGAGTTCCCGCAAAAGCCGTACCCACCCCAAAAATCACCGCTGCGGCAACCCCGGCAAAAACACGAATCTGTTTGAAACCCAATCTAAAAAACGCCTTTTTATCGCTCATGATCATTATCTCCTTCAATGTGTTAAAAAATGTGTTTCAACCTCCATACCGTTGACATCCGCAAAGTTCGACAGCCCAGCGCCCCGGACAAAAACGCGCTTCTTGTACAAGTCATCCTGTTAACGGAAAAAATTCCTTTTTGTAAATCTCTCCAAGCGGACACGTTATTTCCTCCATATACTATTTGTTGAATAAGTTTCTTTGAAAAGAATACTATATAGCTTTGAATTGTCAACTACTAAAAGAGAGCCTTGTCGTTCGTCTGTGATAATGTCCGGATGAGAGCAGGAGCGAGTGACACGAAAAGTTTTTGCGCGGAGAATGGGCTTCACGCACCGTGAGGAATGAATGCGGCCATGGAGACAATTTTCGGGAAGGCGGAGGTGTAACAACCTCCGCCTTCCGCCCTGAAAATCTCCCCAATCCGCAAAAACTGGCGTTTCAGAATCACGAAATCAGCATTTTCAAAGCCGCCTCGAATTTTTCCGGATCGACGCAGACATTTTCCTGCTGAGGGGGCATAGAGGTATCGGATGTTTCTCCCACCATGTAAAAATACCGGAGGTTCATCGCGGAAATCAGAGCTCTCAAACTGGCGTCGCGGTAATACTGAGGGTATATCTCCAGAACGGAAGCGTGCGGAGGGCACAGGACGCAGTTGGCCAATCCCGCGCCGTGCAGGCCGACAACCATCTCCGCGTTTGCGAATGCCGCGATTTGTTCCCGGATCGACAGATTTTCGGAATGGATTACGGTAAATCCGTACTTGCCGAGCAGCGGAAGCAGCGAATCCTCGTTCGCGACTTTGCGTCGGCGCGCTTTTGCCCGGCTGATATATATCCTTCCCCATCCCTTCCCGCTTTCAAGCCTGAACTCGCTGTACAGATCGCCAATCCAGCGGGGCAGCCATTTTCTGGTTTGACCTAATTTTTTTCTGAAATCGATAGGTACCCCATTATTATTCACTAGGTCAGGCACGATCAGTTCATCCGCTTGAACAGACTGACCGGCCGCGAGAATTTGTTCTTCCCGGATACCCAAAAGCGACAGCCATTCCCGCTGAAAGCGCAAGCTGTTCGGCACGACATAAAAGTCGGGCCGAAAATGGGATTTTCTAATCAAGCAGAGGCTTTCCAAAGATTCGGTGCTCCAATGATAATAGTTGTCTTCCCAGCATATTTGCCTTAACTGCGCTACCTTTCCTTTTACGCGCGTTACATTTTTGAGAAGGCGCCTCCAGCGAACCGGAGGAGCTTTCTTGAGCGTGCTATGCTCCAGAACCACTCGTCCTTCGCTTGTGTACACTTCTTCCCCGGACGTGTAACAGATGCCGTTTTTCAGGCTTCTGACGTAGAAGGGAGGAATCGTCGTCTCGTAAGCCTCGAAAAAGCGATGGGGTTTTCCCTCGATATCCAGAAGCTCCGGCATGGCGAATTTTTCCTCCGGGTAAATCAGCTCTTCCGCGCAGTCCGTCTCGCGAAAATAGACGCCCTTTTTCTCGCTCATAACGTCCTTAATCGTATTGAACAGATTTTTGAGTTGCACAGCAAATCCTCTCCCCCGAAAAAATTTTTTAATTTTTCATGGGTTCGGGACGGCGTTTTGCCTGTGAATGCCAATCCGGGAAGCCCCTGTGCAAATGAGTAAACCCTTTTGCACAGGGACGGCGCGTTCGAGAAAGCGTTGGAAATGCTCAGTCGGGAAAAGAGAATTGAGGCCAAAAAAGGATATGCAAAAGGGTTTACTTATTTGCACACCCTCTCAGACAAAACCAACTGTTAACTATATCACAAAAGCATCAAAAATTCTGAAGTCACCTCCCGAGTTTGACAGTTATGGGACACGTAAAGCGTTTTGACTCTGGGATACCATTGTTTGCGTTTTATTTTCCGATTGCGTCAATGCAATATGCTCTCTATGATAGAATAGCCGGGACGGAGAGGGGCCGTTTTTCGTTCGGTTCCGGCCTTTGGCCGTTTCGAGTATCACAGGTCATTTCGGACCCCATTCGGGGGTCAGGGGGAGTGCTTTGCTGATGAAGTTTTTTTTGTCTTTGATCCATGTCGTCTTGAGCGTGCTTCTGATGGCGGTCGTGCTGTTGCAGCACCGTAAGCAGGGAGGTTTCGGCGGTGTGTTCGGCGGGGGCACGCAGGCGGATGTCGGTCAGTGGCAGCGATTCACGGGGTTGACCAAGCTGACCGTCATTCTGGCGGGGCTCTTCATGGTGACCTCGACCCTGCTGGCCCTGCTGTAGGGCACGGAATAAAGCTCCCGGCAAGGCGATGTTGAATTCTCTGAAGGACGCGGCCGCCCTTGAAGTGGGCGGGGAACGTTTTCTCAGCGCCACTCACGACGAAATACGATCCGGAGCCACAACGGATGTCTACTTTATCAATACGCGGGACGTGCTCGCCTCGGTGGGGCGCTTGGACGTCAGTGTCACGGCCGAGGTCTTCGCCCGCAAAAGCGGCGTATTCGCCGGGACGGGCGAGGTCCTCGAACTTCTGAAAGGGCGCTCTCTCGAAATAGAGGCGCTCCCCGAGGGGGAATTTTTCGGCTCCAGAGAGACGCTGCTCCGCGTCCGCGGTTCCTACGGCGATTTCGGAATGTACGAGACCACCATTTTGGGTTTTCTGTCGAGTTCCAGCGGCTGGGCGACGGCCGCTCGCGAATGCGTGACGGCCGCGGGAGGAAAACCCGTCCTGTCCTTCGGGGCGCGCCACGTGCACCCCGCCGTGGCCTCCGTCATGGACAGCGTGGCCGTCCGGTTCGGAGGCTGCGCGGGCGCCAGCAGCGTCCTCGGGGCCAAACTGATCGGCAGGGAGCCGTCCGGGACGGTTCCCCACGCCGCGGTGCTGATCGTGGGGGACACGCTTTCCCTGGCCAGGGCCTACGACGCCGCCCTGCCCGGAGAGGTCGCCCGAATCTTTCTTGTGGACACCTTCAAGGACGAGGCGGAGGAGACTCTGCGGCTGGCGGAGGCCCTGGGCGAAAAACTGGACGCCATCCGCCTCGACACGCCCGGAGAGCGAGGGGGCGTCACGCCGGAGTTGGTGCGGGAGGTGCGGTATCGCCTGGACGCGGCCTCCTTCCGGCACGTGAAGATCGTCGTCTCCGGCGGCCTGACCCCCGAGCGCATCGCGGTTCTGGCGGAGCAGGGGGCGGACGTTTTCGGGGTGGGCAGCTTCATCGCCCACGCTCCTCCCATCGACATGACGATGGATATAAAGGAAGTGGAGGGGCGGCCTCTGGCGAAGCGCGGAAGGCTTCCGGGGGTGCTTGCCAACAGCCGTCTGGTTCGCATATAATAATAAGGCTCTATTCGGAAAAAAACCGCGGACGCGGGTTCCCGAATTTTTCGTCCGGAAGGCCCCCTGCCACATTTCCGGCGCGTTTTTCGAGGTTCCCCGGGAGCGGCTTCTTTTTCCGTTTTTTGCGGCGCGGACGGGTTATTCGGGGTTTCGGACCGAATAAACGCGGTTCTGCGCTTTATCACTCACTCGGGTCTCATCGAGTTCAGGAGGAAGCGAGATGGCAGGCAGCAGTTCTTATCTGGCAAGGCCGGAAAAAGTGGAAAGGCAGTGGTTTGTGGTCGACGCCGCGGGCAAGCCGATCGGCCGTTTGGCGGCGCGGATCGCGCGCATACTGACGGGGAAGCACAGACCGACTTACACCCCCCACGTGGACACGGGGGATTTCGTGATCGTCGTAAACGCCGAGAAGGTCAGGCTGACGGGCAAAAAGGGCGCTCAGTCCCATTATCATTATCACACCGGGCACAGCGGCGGATACCGTTCGATTCCGTGGGATGTCATGCTTCAGAAGAAGCCGGCGTTTCTGTTCGAGCACGTCGTGAGGGGGATGCTTCCCAAGACGCGCCTCAAATACGACCGGAAGCTGAAGGTGTACGCGGGGCCCGGTCATCCTCATTCCGCGCAGTCGCCCGCGGCGCTCGAACTCTAGTCTTTCGATCAGTCAGGAGGAGAAAGGGTAAATGGAGGACAACAGCTATTTCTGGGGGACCGGCAGGCGCAAGAGCGCGCTGGCCAGGGTGAGAGTCCGCCCGGGCAGCGGAGAGATCAAAATCAACAACAGAACGGTCGAGGACTATTTCCCTCGTCTCGTATGGCAGTCTCAGGTGTGGCATTCTTTGAAGACGGCCAGCCTCGAAGGCAAAGTGGACGTTTTCATCCGCGCGACGGGCGGCGGATTGACGGGGCAGGCCGGAGCGGCCAAGATGGGCATCGCCCGTGCCCTGATCAAGCTGAACCCCGACTTGCGCCCGGCCCTCAAGAAAGAGGGGCTTCTGACCCGCGACCCGCGCATGGTCGAGCGCAAGAAGTTCGGGCAAAAGGGCGCGCGAGGCAAGAGGCAGTACTCCAAGCGTTAATTACCGTGAAAGCCGGAGCAGGATTTTATCCGCCCCGGCTTTCGCTTTTTCGCACCCCCTGCGGGGCGCGTTTCAAGTTATGTTTTTCAGTTATGTTTTTGCCGGTTATTGGACGTCAGGAGACTCCGTCAGCTGGATGACGCCGTCCGGCTCCCAGGTTTCGTAACCGGGATAGTCTTTCCCCCTGATCGTCAGCATCGCCGACTTGCCTTTGCTCCAGAAGACCGTCGTGGGGTCTTCGATGTCCTCATATTTCGCCCCCGACGCGGAAATGACCTGTTTCATCGTGAAATTTTCGCCGTCGACCGTGAGGAGCAACATGTCCTCGTCCGGCAAATTCCTGAGCAGCACGTAGCGGGAGTACTCCCGTCCCCCGATGGTCAGGCCCGCGTTTTTGCCGTCGCTCCAAAAGACGGTTGCCGGGTCATTTTCCGCCACGTACTTGTCTCCCGAATCGGAATCCGCGCGTTTCAGGACGTACTCTTTGCCTCCGACGGAGACGGAGAGTTCGCCTTCCTCGGGCACCGCCGCGGCGAAGGCGGCGCCGCCGGCCGCGAGAAACAGGCATGTCATCGAAATGATCCACAGCTTCCGGCTTTGAAAAAATTCCCGCATCATAATATATTCCTCCCTGCTTTCTGTTCAGCAGCCGCTTGAGCGCGGCGGCTTTGCCGGGAGTATAAGGCGGCGGAGTCCTGATGTCCATACGAATTTCCCACGGTAATTGCCAACCGTTCAAACCCCCGTATACCATGTCCGGTTGAAACAGGAGTGACCTGGACCTTCCTTTCAGTCTGAGTATAATGCTAACTGAGATTTGACTGAATCTATGAGAGCATGAAAGGGGGCGCGGAATGATGGAGACAAACAGGCCGAGCAAGAACATCAATAACGCTGACGCCGAATTCGATATTTTTGCGCCTTTTGCTCTTGCAAATGCAGATGTAATCTACTATAATAAAGAGAGCCCAGAGCCCAGAGCCCAGAGCCCAGAGCCCAGAGCCCAGAGCCCAGAGCCCAGAGCGACTATTCTTTAGTTTTTCCTCATAAGGAAGTTTTCTTTTCTTCTGCGCCCGTTCGCGGCGCGGCGTTTTTACACATTACGGATTTTCACAAATTGCAGACCAGTGAAGCATACCGGCGCGGAGGCGGCTTTGCCGTTCCCGCATTTTTTATTTGCCCGAAAATGGTATGCGGGGATCGAACGGTTACAAAAAAACTTTGAGGAGGAATGTGCAATGAAGTTGTTGAAGCGTGCGAGGGTTATGGCTTTTCTGGCGGTATGCGCGATGACGTGGGCGGGTCCGGCTTGGGCAGTTGAAGTTATTAAAACGGCAGCGCTAAGCACGCACGAAACAAGGGCTTTTCTCGTGAACGGTAAAGCGCGTTACTCCGGGGAATATGCGCCTGTCTTTTTTGGCTTTCGCCCCGGTATTCAACCAATGCCAATGGGATTGGGCAACGGAACCTATACGGTTTTCATTCCGGATAGCAAAACTGTTGGATGGCTCAATCGGAAAGACAGGTATTTTGATGACTCGGCGGGGACTTTTCAGGGACAAAAGGAATTTGCTATAACCGAACGTTCAGACTGGTACAGAGTCGGAGATAAAGAATACGAAAATCAAGACTACACAACGTACCTGACTACCAATGCCGAAGAAGTCATACCCCAATCGACTTTCTCCGCCGCAATCGGCGGCGAGACGCTCTTTGACAACACGCCCTAACCCTCTTTTCGCACCACAAAGCAACAAGTTGACGCGAAGTGCGTGCCGTACCTTGAGCTCGTCATGAGCGAAGATAATGTCGTCAAAGAGGTCATCGGGCTTAAATGGCGTTTCGTAGACCCCGCCAAGCCAGAGGTTGCCTTGACCAGAGGAACAAACAACAACATCGCTTCTATTTGGGATTTTACGATATGGACAAAAGAAGGCTATCATAGACACGAACAGGATTTTGGGCTATACCCCAAAAAAGGCGACCCGCTTGAGGTTACGCTGGCGCTTGAAGATTCTTATCCGCTTGAGCAAGTCGGCAGGGTCTCCATCAGTTTTGTGGATGACATAGACATAAGAGATTTGGATAATCTTAGTGACAAGTTTGTTGGTACTTACTATCAGTGG
>JAISMH010000141.1 GCA_031276855.1 Synergistaceae bacterium | reverse complement strand
CGTTGATCTTCTTCACCATCGCCAGCAGGGAGGTCGTCTTCCCCGTCTGACGGGGCGCGTGCAGGACAAAATAGCGTTTCCGCTCGATCAGCGTGGCTATCTCGTCGTAGTCGATGCGGCGCAGCGGGTCGACCATGTAATGGTCTTCAAGGGTCCCCGGCCCGGCGGTGTTGAAAAATTTTTCCATTTGTTCCATTGTCCGCGTCATCGTGCGTCCGCTCCTTCTTTCATATCCGTTCGCCGAGAAGGCTCCTCAAATACTTCGCGTAATCCGTGCCGGCAAGCCGGGCGGCCTGGCGTTCCAAATGCTCCGCCCCAATCCAGCCCTGACGGTACGCTATTTCCTCCGGGCAGGCCACCATCAGGCCCTGACGCTTCTGGACGACCTCGATGAACGTTCCGGCCTCCGACAACGCCTCGTGAGTGCCCGTGTCCAGCCAGGCGAAACCCCGTCCGAGAGCCTCCACTCGCAAAAGGCCCTCTTCCAGATACGAACGGATCAGATCCACGATCTCGAGCTCCCCCCGCGCGGAAGGGAGCAGGGTTTGCGCTCTGTCCGCCGCGGTTCCGTCGAAAAAGTAAAGCCCCACGACGGCCCACGGCGATTTGGGCCGCTTCGGTTTTTCTTCGAGACCGAGAACTTTGCCGTCGGGCGAAAACTCCACGACGCCGTAGCGTTCGGGGTCCTTGACCCGATAGGCGAAAATCGTCGCGCCCCTGTCCGCCGCGGCTTTTTGCAGAAAACCGCTCAGGTAATTGCCGTAGAAGACGTTGTCGCCCAAAATCAGGGCGCATTCTTCTCCGGCGAGGAACTCCCGCCCCAAAATGAACGCCTCCGGCAGTCCGCCGGGCGCGGGCTGGACGCGGTACGTGAGGGCCAGCCCCCACTGAGATCCGTCCCTCAGCAGGCTCCGGTACGAATCGATGTCCCGCGGGGTCGAGATCAGCAGGATGTCCCGAATGCCCGCCAGCATCAGGGTCGTCAGAGGATAGTAGATCATCGGCTTGTCGTAGACCGGCAGCAGCTGTTTGCTGATCGCCAGGGTCAGGGGATAGAGCCGCGTTCCCAAGCCCCCGGCCAGCACGATGCCCTTGCGCGTCACGGAGTCTCTCTGCCCGTTCCCCGCCGCTCCAGGCGGTAGGAGCCGTTCAGAATATCCTCGGCCCATCTTTCGTTTTCCCTGTACCAGGCGATCGTTTTCTTCATCCCCTCTTCAAAGTTCCACGCCGGTTCCCAGCCCAGCTCGTTTTTGATTTTCGACGCGTCTATCGCGTAGCGGCGGTCGTGCCCCGGGCGGTCCCGGACGAAAGCGATCCGCTCCCGGTAAGAGCGCCCGTCCTCGCGCGGGCTCAGGCCGTCGAGCGCGTCGCAGATGAAACGCACGATTTCCAGATTCGTCTTCTCGCACGCGCCTCCGACGGCGTAGACCTCTCCCGGCGCGCCTCTTTCCAGCACCACCGAAAGCGCCCGGCAGTGGTCCTCCACGTAGATCCAGTCGCGCGTGTTCCCGCCGTCCCCGTAAACGGGCAGCGGGCGATTTTGCAGGGCCGAAAGGATCATGTGCGGAATGAGCTTCTCAGGAAACTGACAGGGGCCGTAGTTGTTCGAGCAATTGGTTGTCAGGACGGGCAGGCCGTAGGTGCGGTGCCACGCGCGCGCCAGGTGGTCCGCGCCGGCCTTCGAGGCGGAGTAGGGCGAGTTCGGCGCGTAGGGTGTCGTTTCGGAAAAGAAGCCGCCGGGCCCCAGCGAACCGTACACTTCGTCCGTGGAGACGTGCAGAAGCCGGAAGGCGCGCTTTGCCTCGCCGGCAAGCCCTTCGTAATAGGCCAAAGCCGCGTCCAGCAGACAGAAAGTGCCGACGATGTTGGTCTGGATGAAATCGCCCGGAGCGTCGATCGAGCGGTCCACGTGGGACTCCGCGGCCAGGTTCAGCACGGCCCGCGGAGCGTGTTCCGCGAAGACGGACCTCAGCAGCGCCGCGTCGCGGATGTCGCCCCGGATAAAACGATAACGGGGATGAGCGCGCACGGACTCCAGCGAGGCGAGGTTCCCGGCGTAGGTCAATTTATCTAGATTGACGACCGCGTGCCCCCGCTCCAGCAAAAAACGCACCAGATTGCTTCCGATGAACCCCGCGCCTCCCGTGACCAGAATCGGCATTGGCAATCCCTCTTTCGGTCCGAATTCCGCCGCGAACGCACGCGCAGACGGCGGATACTGCTATAAAAGCACCCGCAAACCATTATATATCATTATAAATTCATTACAAAATATTATAACCCATTATTCTGATCGCATTTTTTCCCGATTGCGTCGAGCCAGAACGAGACGGATCTCTGCGTCGTCATGCCGTTCAGCCAGTCCGGCTTGCCTCCGCCGCGCGCGGAAAGCTCGGGGAACTCCCGGACGAGCCCCGACAGGTCTACGGAAAGGGCCTCGCCGCGCAGCAGGAGGAAGGGGAAGGGTTCAGGTTTAGGTTTAGATTTAGATTTAGATTTGGGCGCGTCCGCGAAAGCCGGCGCGTCCGGCAGCAGGACGAGACAGAAGGCGTCGGGATGGTTCGCGGCGCAGACGCGCGCCGGGGCGGACAGAAGCTCCTTCGTCATGCCGGGAAGCACGGCGAGATAGAGAGGGTGCCGGGAGGCGCCCACGCTCCGCTCCTCCCAGGGAACGGAGATATAGGCGCGCGCCTTGTCGAGGGTCTGGCGCAGCGCGGCGTTCTCGGCCCTCTGACGGAGAAAGACGTCCTCCAGCTGATCGGGCCGGCAGCCCACTTCCCGCAGGAGCCGGCGCGTCACGCGCCCGTACTCGGCGAGCCGCCCGTCCGCCTCGACGGTGAAGCGCACCTCCCAGTCGGGCGGCGAGCCGTTGAAACCCGTGACCAGAAATCCCCCGATCTCGCCCGTCCGCGCGGCGTGCGTCCCCGCGCAGGCCGTCGCGTCGATGCCCGCGATACGGACCACGCGGATGTCCTCGCTGTGGATGCGATCCCACTTGGCCTTCAGCTCGGGAATCTTCTCCGCGTCCTCCCGCGTCATCAGGAGCGTCTCGACGGGCAGATCGGCCCGGATCGCCTCGAGGGTCTTTTCCTCGGCGGCGAAGAGGCTGTCCCACGTCATTTCTCCCTCGTAACGGACGTAAACGGCGCTCTCTTCCGTTCCGATGTTCACCTTGAGCGTTTCCAGACCCTCATTGGCGTTTTCCTGAATGCGTGAGAAGATGTGCTGTCCCGTGTGCATCCGCGACAGAATTCCGTTGCGCGCCCCATCGACCTTCGCCGTGACCTCCATGCCGGCCCGAAGCGTCTCCGGCCCGGAGATCAGGGCAATATCCAGAACGGAGAGGGAAGGGTTTCCGTCCTCGCGGCCGGGTTCGCCTTTGTGTTTGCGGGTGTCTTCGACTTCGGCCCGGAAGTTCTCGCCCTCGAGCGTTCCCGTGTCGCCGGGCTGACCGCCGCCGGCCGCGTGAAAAGGGGCTCCCTCCGCGAGAACCCGCGCCTTTTTCCGGCCGAGCTCCAGCACTTCCAAAATTTTGACGCGCCTCACGGCGCTTTCTTCCGAAATTTTCAAGCGCTTCACGGCGCTTTCTTCCGTTTCCGTTTTCATCGCCCGCTGCACCGCTTTCCGTTCGTAATCGTTGAAACCCATGCCGGGGCAAGCATAACACATCGCCGAAGGGCGCGCAAAAACGCAAAAACGCCGCTGTCACTCGTCCGTGATAATGTCCGGGCGGGACGGGGGCGGGCGGCCTGACTGAAAACGGGAGGCTCCCCCTTTCGGAGGAACCTCCCGTTTCATGGTCGTCTTCTTATTTTCCCTCTGTTTCAGCGCGCCTTTTTCGCCGCGCTTTTCCGCGCGGCCAGACACGCCGCCAGAATTGCCAGTATCGTAACTCCCGCGCCGAAGCCCGCGTCGCAGCCGCCGCCTTTTTCCACCAC
>JAISMH010000132.1 GCA_031276855.1 Synergistaceae bacterium | reverse complement strand
TGTTCGATTTCGGCTGCGGAATCTCTCAAAAGTAACGGTATATACACGGCTCTTTCCTCCTCCTTCTTCCGTTCCAAAATCTCCCTGTATTGCGTTATCAGCATTTCATCCTTCATATTTGACGATACGCTCAATGAAAAGCAGCAAATCCCGCTTTTCTTCCGCGCTCCAGCCATTCCTCGTCTCCGTTTTTCAGCGGAACTTCCAGAACAAAATCCGCGAAATGCGGGCTGTTGTAAATCTCCGGGTTCGCGGTGTTCAGAACGTCTCTGAACTCCTTGTCGAGAAACCGCGGAGCGGCTTCCCTGTCCGCGTCCTCATAAAGTTCCGGCAAGGCTCTTTTGAGCAGATTGTAGAAAAACCGCTCGATAAGGTCCTTCCAGAAGCTGTCGTGACTGAAGTTCTTCTTTTTATCCGCCTTTTCCGGCGTTTCCATCCCGCCTGGCCGAACGTCAGCGGCAGCCGTTGCAGTCATGAGCGATCCCTCCCCGCGCCACTTATTATAACGCGCCCGGCTTCAAAAAAATCGTCCTCGCCATGCGGGTGAAGGCGCTTCGGCCGACCGGGCCGAAGTATCGGCTACCCAAACCGAAGTACGGCGCGGAAACAAAACGGAAAGCCGGCGTGTACATGGTCAATCTTACTGCCCTTTTTCGCCGGCGAGCGAGGCGGCCAGCTTCACCAGCTGCAGGAACTCGGCCCTGTAGGGGTCGTTTCCCCGGGCTCCGTCGGCCCACGACTCGATCTGGCGCCACGCCGTTTTCGCCAGATTGTGGCTGCCCCTCAGCTTCTGGCCGTAGGCCGCGACCGCGGCGGAAAAGCGCAGGGCCGTTCCCGCTTCCTCGAAGGATCGGGAAATGGCCTTTTTCATTACCGGCATCTCCGCTTCCGAGCTTTCGCTTCCGTTCGCCGCCTTCCAGCGGATTTTCAGGTACGCAAGCTCGTCCTCTTTCATTTCGGCGGCCGTGAAACCCTCGCCGGCCACGGATGAAGATTCAGATGAAGGCTGGTATCGGAGAGGGGAGACGCCGGGCTCCTTTCCGGCGAGCGTGAGTTCGTAAAGGACGGTCACCCGGCGGCCCGCGCCGATGTCGCCGGCGTCCACGGCGTCGTTGGCGAAGTCCTCGTCGCGGAGCCGGCGTTTCTCGTAACCCAACTGTCTGTACTCGATCACGTTCGCCGGATTGAACTCGATCTGGGCCTTGACGTCTTTCGCCACCGTCACGAGCGTGGCGGCCATCTCCTCGCCGAGTATCTTGCGGGCCTCCGACATGCTGTCCACGTAGCTGTAGTTCCCGTTGCCGACGTTCGATATTTTCACCATCATCGCGTCGTTGTAGTTGTTCGTCCCGAAACCGAGAACCGACAGGGTGACGCCGCTTTCCCGTTCCCTTTTCACCATGGCCTCCAGCTCGTCCGGGTCGGAGACCCCGACGTTGAAGTCCCCGTCCGTGCAGAGCAGTATCCTGTTTACCCCGCCTTCGACGAAGGCCCGCCGGGCCTGTTCGTAGGCGAGGGCGAGGCCCGCCGCTCCTGCGGTGCTTCCGCCGGCCCCCAGCCGATCGATGGCGGAGCGTATTTTGGCCTTTTCGTTTCCGGGCGCCGCCTCCAGAACCACCTCCGTCGAGCCCGCGTAGGTGACAAGCGAGATTCTGTCGTTCGGCCGCATCTTTTCGGCGAGCATCTTCAGCGCCGCCTTGACGAGGGGCAGTCTTTCCGGCGGAGACATGGAGCCGGAGACGTCCACCAGAAAGACCAAATTCGCCGAAGGAGCTTCCTTATAGTCGAGATCCTGCGCCGTCAGGGAAATCCACAAAAGCGTGCCGTTGTCGTTCCAGGGGCACGGAGCCAGCTCGTACGCGGCGCGGAAAGGCGAGCCGAGAAGGGGTTCGGGCGTCCTGTCGTCCTCCGCCGCGGGGAAATAGTTGATCAATTCTTCCACCCTGACCGCGCTTTCGTGCGGCAGCCTGCCCTCGTTCAAAAAACGCCTGACGTTGGCGTAGCTCGTCGTGTTCACGTCGAGGCTGAACGTCGAGCGCGGGTCGCGCGCCACGGTCCTGAGCGGGTTGTCGTCGTAATGAGCGTACCAGGCCGTCTCCCGCCGCGGCGGCATGTAAGCTTTTCCCGGCGACGGGACGGCGAAGGCCGCCGCAGCGTTCGCCGGCCGATTCAACGCGGGCGTTTTGCGGAGGCGGGATTCCGCGGAGCTTGCGATTTCCGGCGCGGCCGTTACCGCTTCCGTAATTTCGCCGTCGATGGGCTTGCCGGGGGCGCCTGTCAGATTTTCCAGCCTGGCGGCGAGTCTCGGATTTTGGGTGACCAGCAAAGCAAGCAGAGCAATCGCAGCCGCTCCGCATCCAATCCATAACGTCCAACGTCGCTGCATACCGCTGCCTCCCGTTTCCTAAAGTATTTTCTTCGCTTCCTCGGTCAGAGAGTAGAGCGTCGCGGACGGCTTGTCCAGGTAAAAGACCTCGAAAATCGGATTCTCGGGGGATTGGTACATCTCTTGAAAGCCGGGGTATACCTCGAACGCCCGTTTCTTCGCCGCCGTGCTGCCGTCGAAGACGGCTTTTCCCTCCAGACGCAGCCAGCTGTTTTCGTCGATCATGGCCGATATCTCCACGTTGGGGTTCTTCTGAAGCTGTTTGTAGAAACTTTTCCGGTTGGCGGTGGTGAAGTACAGCCTGTCCTCGAAAAGCATGGCGAGCCCGAAAGGGCGCACACGCGGCTGATCGCCGTCTACTGTCGCGATGTGAAACACCCCTGCTTTGTGAAACAGGTCAACGATCTGCTGCATGGAAAATCCCCCTGTTTTTATATGACGTCTGAACGTCCTTTACGCCGTCCGCCAAGTATAACCCATAGCGCAACGTTATTCTTTCATTTTTTTCTTTCTGTATTTCTGCAGATTTTGAAATCGAGGGGGACGGGGAAAACGTTCTTGCGCACTCAGGGGGTACCGCTCTGCCGTGTCTTTCGAGGGCTCTCCTTTTCTTTCGGTTTCACCAGAACAGGTCGAACAGGTGGCCCACGGGACGGCCGTAGAGGACGGTGCGGGAAAAACGCTCGTAAAGGCGGCGTTTGCCCTCCTCCAGGGCTTGAGGATGCAGCCCCATGCGGATCGAGGAAGAGGCTTCGATGTAGGCCGCGAGCTTGTCGCAGACCTCGATCACGCGCCCGTCCAGGGGGTTGAACTCGTCGCGGTTGAACTCGCCGGGAATGTCGCCCGGATGACGCTGCACGGGGTCCACCCGGCCGCGCTGCAGGGTCTTGTTCCTGAACTCCTCCTCGGTGTAGTAGCGCAGCTCGTCGTGCCACGGCTCGGGAAGCAGAGGAAAAATGCGCAGCTCCATCGCCTCCCGCTCGTAGTGGCGGATCAGGGTCTCCAGACCCTCGACGGACGCCTTGACGGGGGAGACGATGTCGCGCGTCAGGACCTCGGGCAGGTCGTGGAAGAGCCCGCCGAAAAAATTGTTGCGCGCGCGGCGCGGGCAGGCCTCTATCTCGGCGGAGAGCAGGTACGCGGTGATCGCCACGAAAAACAGGTGCGCCAGAACGGAGGTCTGCGGAATCCGCGAGGTCTGGGCCCACCGCTTTTGAAAGGTCAGTTGGCCGACCAGGGAAATGAACCCCCAAAGCCGGGAAATTCGCGGGTCGGAGGTCTTCGGCATGTCCCGGGCCGCCGCGATTTCCAGTTCTTCGATCTGGGCCTCGATTTCCCGCCGGGTGTCCTCCACGCCGTACATGCCGGCGCTCCAGTGGTAGATGAAATCGAACTCCCACTTCGTGGCCAGGAAGTGCGCGGCCCGCAGAATCCGGCTCTCCGGTGAAGACGTCCGCCCGCGGTGATACTCGCGGAAGCGCCGCGCGAAGCCCGCGGAAAGGCTTTTCAGGTCGTCCTCCAGCCGCTTATAGACCCACTCGCCGAGCTGCTCGCGCGTCTCGCGATCCTGCATCAGTTTATGGAAGACCGGCGGGCGGATGTCCGTGACGACGACGCGGTAGAGAAACTCGAAAATCCCCCCCTCGATCAGGGCCGTCCAGTCGACGGCGCGCCCGCCGTCCTCCTCGCTCCGGCCGAGGACCCACGCGATGATCATTTTATGGGCCTGCTTGCCCAGCTCGGTGAAAACGGCGGGGTGCGGATGATCGTTCCACCGCTCGATGCTGGCGGCGGAAAAAATGCACTCCAGAAGGGGGCGTGTGATCATTCCCTGTTTCCTCGCGCGAAAAGGTGAAGCTGACGGACGATGCTCGCGGCCGCGTAGCCCGCCCCGATTCCGTTGTCGATGTTCACGACGGTGACGCCCATGGCGCAGGAGTTCAGCATGGTCAGAAGCGGCGCAAGCCCGCCCAGGTTGGCGCCGTAACCGGTGCTGGTGGGAACGGCGATGACCGGGCAGGAGACGAGTCCGCCCACCACGGTGGGCAGAGCGCCCTCCATCCCCGCGACGGCGACGATGGCCTTCGCCGCCTGAAGCTCCCCGACATGCGCCAGAAGGCGGTGCAGTCCCGCGACCCCCACGTCGTAGAGGCGCAGAACGTCGCACCCCATGTATTCGGCCGTCACGGCGGCCTCCTCCGCGACGGGAACATCGCTGCTCCCCGCCGTGACCACGGCGGCCCCCGCGTAATGCGGGCTTTTCTGCCTCCTGAGGCCCGTTAGCCGGGCCTTTTCGTGCAGCTCCGCGTCGGGCAGCACCGAGGCGATGAGCTCGTGCTGGGCCTTCGTCACGCGGGAGAACAGGACGTTCTCCTCGACATCCCTCAAGGCGCGGGCGATGCCTTCCAGCTGCTCGTCGCTCTTGCCGGGACAATAGATAACCTCCGAAAAGCCCGTCCGTTCCGACCGGCGCGCGTCCAGGTTCACCTCGTTCGGTCTTTCCCGCATCATTAGTTTTTTTCCGTGTTTTTTCCGTAATTTTTCGGCGTTTCGCGCCTCCGGCGTCCCGCGGCGCGCTCAGGCGAGGGCGGCGGCGAACACCTTTTCGACGGCCTCTTTCGAGGGCACGCCCTCGTGCAGCTTCTCATCCCCCACAAAGAACGTCGGGACGTAGTAATAGTCGAACTTGCCCGCGAAATCGGGGTCCTTCGTCTCGTCGATCTGCTTCACGGCGACATCTTTATACCGCGGCTCCCCGAGGCGGATCTCTTCCATCAGAGACAGGGCTTTTTTGCAGTGCGGACACGCAGGCTGCATGAACATCATGACTTCTTTCATGGCGGAACACTCCTTCAGTCAATGTCAGCCCTTTATCGGGCTGCGCCACAGGAAATGGCGGTTCGAGGCGACCTCGCCGTTCAGGGGGATCTCCACCCAACCCCAAGGCGTGACGAGGATGAAACGGAGGGCGATACCCTGTTCGAGGAGGGCGTCGACATGGGCGGCGTAGCGGATGGTGTCCCAGAAAACGAACGTGTCGCTGATCACCCAGACGCGCTTGCTGCGCTTGCGGTTGAAAAAAGCCGCGTAGTCGAGGGCGGTGCGGACCCCGCACTCGTAGTCGGGAGGATTGATGCTGACCACGACGACATCGGGACGCCCCTCCGGGCGCCGCGTGTTCGGGATGAGATCGACGTACTGTTCCAGGCTCTCCAGATCGGCAAAGAGTTTTTCCATGTCCATGTCGCCGCCGTCGTCCTCGAACATCGCCGTCACGGCGTCCATTCCCCTGTCCGTCGGCGCGTTCACGGTTTCGAGCAGCCAAGCCTGTATTCTGGATATGGCGTCCAGAATATACTGCGGATACTCCGTCTCCGAAATGGCCGAAAGCAGCTCTTTCACGGTCAACTCCTTCGCTGCGGGGTCTTTCTGGTTTTCCCCGCGTTTTCTGTAATCCATGACAGTCCTCCAAGGAATCTTCAAAAAGTCACACAATTTCCCCGACGAAAATCGAATTCTCACGGCCTTCACATACAGTAAACATTCAAACTCAAGAGGGCGAAGCCCGTTCAGTCGCTGCGCTCCTGCACCAGCCCCCACGCACAAGCGTTCGAGCGCCTCAGCCGAAAATTCCCCGCGCGGCAATCAGAAGACTGCCCGCGGCGGTGGTCAGAAGAGAGTAGCGCTCGCTCGTCCACAGGACGCCCTGGTCGAAGGGGCCGGCTATCCGGTCCGGCCAGCGGCGCGGGAAAAAAGCACCCGTTCTTTCCCTGTAGCGATTATACTCCGCTCCGAATTTTGCCGTTAAAAAAGCCTCCTCGTGAGGAACAATGAGGACAGTATACAGCAAAAAGAAAGCGGCCGCGAAAATCAAAACCGGCCAGGGCCCCGCCATGATCCCCCAGCCCAGGCCGATCAGCCCGTTACCGGCGTAGAGGGGGTTCCGCACGAAAGCGTAGGGCCCCCAAGTCGTCAGAACCTCAGCCCCGACGCGCTCGCCGCGGTAGCGCCCGATGCAGCCCACGGCCCAAAACCGAAGCGCCTGCCCCGCCGCGACGAACGGAAGCCCCGACAGGACGGAGCGCCCCGTCGGCCGGGCCCAAAGGAGAATCGCGGCGAAAAGCAGCGTCCAAAGACCCCCGCGCAGGCGAAAAGCCCCCGCGCGCAAACGCGCGAAGGGTTCCGTCATTTATCGTTCCCCGCCTTCGCCTCTTTTTCGAGATCCGCGCTGTGGTGAAACACCTCTTCGCTGACCCCCCAGCCCAGCATCCGAATCACCACCACGACGCCCATGAAGATCGAAATGTACTCCGTAAAAAAGCGCCAGACGATAGCCATGATCCCCGCCATGTTCCACGGCATCAGGGTTCCGAACAGCATGGCGCCGCCGCTTTCGGCCACGCCGCTCGCGCCCGGCGTGGGGATGAAGTAGAGAACGAACATGAACACCGCCTGAGTCAGAAGGGTCTGCACGAAGTTGAAGGGCAGTCCCACGGAGTACATCAGAACCGGCAGAACGGAAAAAATGCACAGAAGGTAAAGCACGGACAGGACGACGGCCGCCATCGAGTAGAAAAATCCGCTGGAGAAGGTCAGGCGGAAGTTCAGGCTGTAGTTGTCCATCTCGCGGTCGAGCCACCGAAAACTCTTCCGCACCTTGGAGGTTTGCAGGAATTTCAGACGCCGCAGCCACATCACCACGACTTTCCCCAACCGCTTGACGGACTGGGGACGGACGATGGTGTAGCCGATAAAGACCCACGTGCAGAAGATGACGACGAAAACGTAGCCGATGACGCCCCGTATGAAGGGGTTGCTGTCCAGAAGAGTGGGTTCGATGACGAGGGCGACGGGGACGATCAGGCTCAGGATCAGAACCGTCAGCATGGTGCGGATCAGGGTGATCGCGATGCCCTTTCCCACGGGAACGCCCCTCTTGTAGAGTACGTAAACCTGAAAAGGCCCGCCCCCGCTCTGCATGGGCGTGACCGCGCAGCCGAAGTAGTGCAGCCACGTCAGAACGATGCCCAAGCGGAAAGGAAACCTCTCGTGCGCCGCCCGGGCGAGGGCGCAAAAGCGCGCCGCGTCGCAGAACCACGCCAGAACAACCAGTCCGAGGGCCGCCAGAAGAAAACGCTTGTCCGCCGCAAGAAGAGATCGTATCGTCTCGCGATCCACGCTTTTGGCCAGAATGATCCCGCTCGCGCCGAACGCCAGCAGGACAAAGATGCTCAAACCTTTGCGAAGAGACAATAGGCACACTCCTTATCGGCGTTATTCGGAAAGAAAACGGCAAGAATTTCCAAAATCTCCAAAACTTCCAAAACCTCCAGCACTCCCGAAACTTCTAGTGAAAATCACGACCGGCGGCTACTGGGCGGACGTGACGAGAGAACGAAGGCTCCGCACGTGCGCGGCCAATTCGTTCACCTTCGGAAGCAGATCCTGACGGATCGCGAGGGCCATTTGAGGGTACAGGCGCTCCTCGTGCAGGGAACCGAGCCGTTCGACGGCGGCGGCCAGAGATTCTTTCAGCTTCGCCAGGCCCGCGTCGTCCGCTTCCCCGCCGACGGCCAGAAGAGCGCTGCAGTGATGAAAAACGCGCAGAAGCCAGTCCAGTCCCTCCGCCGCGTCGGCCAGACCGCTCTCCGCGGTCGCCAGTTCGTTTCTGTCGAAATGCAGGGCGATCTCCTCGAGCCCCTTCGTCAGGCGCGGAGCGTAGCCCAGCGCGTCGTCGAGCGACTCGCGCACGAGATCGCGCACCGGCTGAGAGACAAAATGCGCCGCCATTCCCCCCGTGAGGTTCAGGAAAGCCTCGTCGTCCATTTCCACGTCGTCGACCCGGAGCCCCGTGATCACGCGGCCGTCTTTGGCGACCTGCCCCCGGACGGCGCTCAAAACGGACGGAGCGTCCGCGCCGCCGGGCAGCGCAATCTCCTGCCCGTCAAGGTAAACCTTCATGTGGAAACGCCCTCCTCTGAATGTCGCCTGTTATTTTATCGCTTTGTCATTACCGAAAAATCCGCCGCTCTCCGCTTTTCAAACTGCCTTATTGTAGCACAGAGAGACAAAGGGGAGCCCCGGCCACGCTATATCGCGTAAAAGTCGCCCTCGTCGCGCCGGTGATGTTTGTCCAGAATGTCCTGAAGCGTGATTCCGTCCAGATACTCCGAGATGACCCGCCCGAGGCCGGACCAGATGCTCTGGGTCATGCAGAAGTCGCTTCGTTTACACTCGTTGAAGGCTTCGAGCACACAGGGGACGGGCGCGAGGCTGCTTTCCGTCACGCGCAGAATGTCGCCCACGGTGTATTGCTCGGGCGGCTTCGCCAGCTTGTATCCTCCCTGAAAGCCGCGGGCGGTTTTCAGCATCTCCGCGTTTTTCAGCAGCATGATGATCTGTTCGAGGTAGTTTTTGGAAATATCCTGCCTCGCGGCCACGTCTTTCAGAGCGACGTACCCTTCGGACTCGTGTTCGGCGATGTCCAGCAACATACGCAGGGCATACCTGCCTTTTGTCGATATTTTCATGACGATTGTCCTCGCTTTACGCCGCCGGGATGCCCGAGGCGCAGGGGTTGTGGGGCAGAATCCAGGAGACGACGGAGAGCTCTCCCGCGGCGGCCTCGTACCCTCCCGCGGCGAAGGCCTCGGCCGGCAGCCAGTGACGCTCGTCCACCGTTTCCTTGAAGGTTCCGAAGATCGGATCGTCCCCCCGCGCGGCGCCGAACAGGGGGGTCACCCACATGCGTTCGTCTCTCCACGCCGCGCCCATGCGATTGCAGGGATCCTCGTCCAAAAAACGGGCTGCCTCGCTCCGCAAAGCCTCAAGAAGCTCCGCCTCCGGTGTCCACATCGCCCCAACCTCCTTCAGATATTTTCACATTCAGAAATTTTGCCTTCAAAAATTTCGCCGCCCCGGCCCTCCCGCAAGCGAGCCTTCGCGTAACCGCCGCAATGTGTAGTATACTTATGGGAGAGCTTCATGTAAATCCGCAAGTATCCGTTCAAACCCTTCTCCTTTCCCGCCGGCGCCAGACGAGGTTGTAGATCATCGGGATGACGTAGAGCGCCAGGACGCCGCCGCCCGTGAGGCCGCCGGTCATGACGATGGCCATGGGGGCCTTGAGCTGCGAGCCCTCGCCGGAGGAGACCATCATGGGAATCAGGGCCACCAGCGTCGTGAACGTCGCCATGAAAATGGGCCGGAAGCGTGTGCGGCAGGCCTCGATGATCGCCCGGCGGTAGTGGATGCCCGCGCGGCGGCGCATTTCGGCGTAGTCCAGAATGACGATGGCGTTGTTCACGGTGATGCCCACCATCATGACGATGCCCAGCAGGGCGAACACGGAGAAGGCGCTGTTGGTGAGCAGCATCATCGGAACGATCCCCACGGCCGACAGGGGCAGGGTCGCCATGACGATGACCGCGAACGTCCAGGATTCCAGCAGGCCCGCGACCATCAGGAACGTGATGCCGACGGCCAGCCCCAGAACCGTGCCCATTTGGACGTAGTTCTCGCTGATGTTTCGGATATCCCCGCCGTAGTTCAGGCGATAGCCCGGCGGCAGGTTGATCGCGGCGAGCTTCGGCTGTATTTCCCGCATGATTTCGCCGACGGATATCCCCCGTCCCGTGTTGGCGTCCACCGTGACCTTGCGCTGACGGTCTTCCCGGTTGATGACGGTCGGACCCGTGCCGGAACGCACCTCCATCAGGTCGTCGAGCGGCAGAAACCCCACCGGCGTCCAGACGGGAACGCCGGTCATCTTCTGAACGTCGTTAGTCCAGCCGCGCGGCAGCTTCACCAGAATGTCGTACTCCTCCCCGGCTTCGCGGTACTTCCCCGCCTTGTAGCCCGTCAGGTAGCCGTTGACCTCCACCGCCACCTCGCCGAAAGAAAGTCCCAGTCGGCCCAGCCGGCGGTAGTTCGGGTAGAAACGAACCTCCTCGCGCCCCATTTTCCAGTCGGACTGCACGTCCATGACGCCGCGGGTACCGCGCATCGCCGCCATGACGGTCTCGGCGATACGGTTCAGCTCGCCCGTCTCCGTGCCGATGATCGAGACGGAGACGGGCTTGTTGTTCCCTCCGCCGCCCATGCTGCTCGCCGCCGAGACAGAGACGTCCGCGTCGGGCAGAGGCGCGAAATGGGTGCGCCACTCCGCCACGATGTCGAAAACGGAGGGGCGCGTTTTCGCGTCTTTCGTCAGATAGACGTAGACGGTGCCGGAGTTGGTGCCGCTCATACGGCCGCCTCCGACCCGGGCGCGGTAGAAGCGGACGTAGGGGAACCGGCTGACGTAGTCCTCGACCTGCCGGAGCGTCTCGTCGGTGTTCTTCAGGGACGCGGTGCTGGAAAGCTCGATTTCGATGTTGATGCGCCCCTCGTCCTCGCGCGGCATGAAGTCGAAGCCGATGAGGGAAAGCCCCTGAAAGGCGCCCCAGCAGCCGGCGGCGACGACGAGGGCGACGACGGCGGGATGACGCATGCAGGCCTTGCTCAGAGCCATGTGCATACGCTTGAGTTCCTCGAAAACGACCTGCCACCAGTTCGTCAGAGCGCGGGTAAAGAGCGGCAGAGGTTCTCCGGGCTTCCCGCCCAGCCAGGCCGCCACCATCGGGGTCAGGGAGAAGGCGGAGTACAGCGAAACCAGCGTCGTGAAGACGACGGTCAGGGCGAACTCGTTGAACATCCGGCCCAGCATTCCCCCCATGAAGGCGATGGGAATGAACACCCCCAGGTTCGTGCTGACGCTGGCAAGAACGGCCACGGCGATCTCCGCCGCGCCGCGCTCGGACGACTCGAAGGCGTCGTACCCCATCTCGCGGTAGCGGTAGATGTTCTCCAGCACCAGAATGGCGTTGTCCACCAGCACGCCCACCGAGATCGCCAGGCCGATGCTGCTCATCATGTTGATCGTGAAGCCGCAGAGGAATTGAACGATGAATGTCGCGATGAGCGACGTGGGAAGGGTCAGCACGGCGGCCAGGGTGGCCCCGAACCGCTGGAGCGATAAATAGAGCACCAGCGCGGTCAGGAGCGTCGCCATCAGCATGTCCGAGATGACGTTTTCGATGGCGTCGTTGATATAGACGCTGTTGTCGAAGATGACGTCGAGTGTCATCCCCTCGGGCAGGGAGGGCCGGATTTCCTCCAATTCCTCGTACACCCGCGAGGCCAGGGCCACGACGTTCGCGTTGGGGCGGGCCACGAGGTCGAGCGTCACGGCCGGCCGGGAGTTGAAGCGCGACAGGCGGCGTTCCTCCTCCACGGTGTCCCGGATCGCGGCGAGGTCGCCCAGCGCGATGCTGGAAGCGCCGGCGAGCGTCAGGGGTATCTCCCCCAGCGCGGCGGGGGTTTGCGCCTCCCCCGTGAAGCGGAGGGAGATGTCCTTCGCGCCCGACGCGATCTGTCCGGCGGGTTCGTTGCGGTTCGACCGCTTGATCACCTCGGCCAGGCGGGTGATGCTCAAGTCGTGGGTTTTCAGGGAAAGGGGATCGACCTCCACGTGAATCTGGCGGTCGAGGCCGCCGATGACCTCCGCCGTCGCCATGCCGTAGATTTGGGTCAGGCGTTTGGAGACCTGTTCCTCGGCGATGTCGCGAACTCGGGAGGTCGGCAGGTCGGAGACGGCGACCAGCGTCATGAACGCCCGCGCGTTGATGTCGAATTTGACGATGGAAGGGTCTTTCGCCCCGTCGGGCAGGGTCAGGGCGCGCACCTGAGTGGCGATGTCCATGGCCGCCTGGGTGTTGTCCACGCCGTTTTCGAGTTCGATGACGATAACGCCGCTACCGTCCCGGGCGAAGCCGCGGATGGTCTTCACGCCCTCCACGCGGGCGACGGCGTCCTCGAAGGGCTTGACCAGGGTGGACTCCGTCTCCGCGGGCCCCGCGCCCTCGTACTCGGCGCGGACCATCACGACGGGAATGTCCATCTTGGGCAGAAACGCCACGCCCATGTTCAGATAGGAATACCCCCCCAAAAGAATCAATATCAAGGTGATGACGGTCGTCAAAACCGGCCGCCGGACGGAAACGCGTATCAGCCACATGGGGGTCTCAGATTTCCTGGAGCCGGATTCCGGCGCCGCCGTACATGCGGTCCGCGCCCTTTTCGATGCGGATTTGAGCCTCGGCGGAGGTTCCGGCGTGAAGCTGCGCGTCGTTTTCCTGTTCGACGTCAAGAACGACGCTGCAGAACCCCGTGACGGCGTTGATCATCGGATTCACGCGCTTGACGGCGGCCGTTTCCCGCCTCCAGCCCATCAGGCCGAAGGCTCCTATCAGTAGTATGACGAGAACGATTCTCGTCGCGTTCGATTTTTTTCTCATCGGCGCTGCCTCCCCGCGGGAGCGAATCCAATTCAAATCCAAATTCAAATTCAAATCCGTCCCTTTTTCAGTACCCGCATTATACCCGTCTTTTGTGAAAAATTTGTGATTTGCCCGCTTAAAATCCCCGGTTTGAAGTCAGAACCGCTCTAAGTTCCGTAAACTGTGGATTTTTATCCGCCTATATCAAAAATAATAGTTCAAT
>JAISMH010000116.1 GCA_031276855.1 Synergistaceae bacterium | reverse complement strand
ATTATTTCAACGATTCCAGAATTTTTTCCGTCAAAACCTTTCCCTTCTCCGCCGTCAGGACGACGGCCTTCATCATGGCGGCTCGCGCCCCGGAGCGCTCGATCTCGTAGATTCCCTCGATCGTCATTCCGCCCGGAGTGCAGACGGCGTCGCGCAGCGCCGCGGGGTGCGCGGCGCCCTCCTCCAGAAAGAGGCGGGACGCCCCCAAAAGCACGCCGGCGGCCCCCTTGTAGGCGATTTCTTTCGGAAGGCCGATCTGGATGCCGCCCATCGCGGCCGCCTCCATCAGCGTCAAAAAGAACGCCGGCGCGGCGCCGGTCAGGGCCGTCAGAGCGTCGAGGCTCTTCTCTTCGCACTCCTCGACGCCGCCGAGCAGTCCGAAGATCTCCCTCAGCCAGCGCCTGTCCTCGTCCGCGGACACGTCCGAGCACGCGATTCCCGTGAAGGCGCAGTTGATCGCCGCGCAGATGTTCGTCATCGCCCGCGCCCAGCGGACGCCCGGCGCGGCGTCCTTCAACATGCCGAGCGTCACCGCGGCGGCCAGCGAAACACACGGCTTCCCCTCCAGAAACGGGGCGAGTTCCTTGACGGCGCCCAGCGTGATGTGCGGCTTCAGCGCGAACATCACGACATCCCCCTCCTTCGCGGCCCGGATGTTGTCCGAAATCAGCTCGGCCCCGTCCTCCTTCACGCGCCCAAGCCTCTCGGGATGCGCGTCCGAGGCCAGCACCCGGCACCCCGCCTTCGCCAGCCCGCGGGCAGCCGCTCCGCCCAGCGCCCCGGCGCCTATGATGGAAATTCGCGTTTCTTTCGCGTTGTTCATCGTCCTTTTTCCTTCTTCCCTTTTTTGTCGTTTTCATGCCTTTCGAGAATCCGCGAAAGGAAAAGCCAACCCTGCCACAGGCCGAAAAACGCGGCGGCCAAAGGCGCCGCGGCCACCGCCGCGGAACCGAAGCCCCTGCCCGCCATCCAGCGCGCGGCACAGACGCCGCCAAGGATATATCCCCCCACCACCAGACCGGCGGACAGCACCTGCCCGAAAAGGATCACGTCACGCCAATCGCTGCCCGTCATGGGAATCTCCTTTCCCGAGAAAAAACGGGCTCCGCCCGAACCCGGCAGGGGACGCGGTCCCCTGCACCCCGTTTTTTAAGACAATTCCTTGTGCGCGGCGGAAACGACCGCCTCAACATCAATACCAATGCCAATGCCAATATCAATACCAACATCATTGACCCCGGGGTTCCGGCGAAGGTGACACAGAAATTCCAGATTGCCCTCCGGGCCTCGGATAGGAGACCACGAAAGCCCGGCGGGCACAAGGCGCGTTTCCCTGTCCGCGAAGTCCAAAACCTCCCGCAGGACGGCGGCGTGCACCGCGGGATCCCGCACCACTCCCCCGCGTCCCAAGCGCTCGCGACCCGCCTCGAACTGCGGTTTTATCAGAACGGCGGCCTCTCCCTCCCCGGACAGGATCGCGTCGATGGCCGGCAACAGCAGGCGCAGCGAAATAAACGAGGCGTCGCAGACAATCAGGTCTATCCGGTCGCCGAACCGGCCGGGCGTCAGCCCGCGGGCGTTGGTCCGGTCCATGACGACGACGCGCGGGTCGCCCGCCAGCCGCCAGTGAAGCTGACCGTACCCGACATCCACGGCATAAACCTTCTTCGCCCCCGCGCTCAGAAGAACGTCCGTGAACCCGCCCGTCGAGGCGCCGACATCCACGCAGATCCGCCCCGCGGCACCGATGCGAAAGACCTCCAGAGCCTTCAGCAGCTTGAACGCCCCGCGGCTGGCCCATCGAATCCCCTCTTCGACCTCCAAGACGCAATCGACTCCGACGGAGGTTCCCGCCTTCTCCGCCCGCTCTCCGTTCACCCGGACGCGCCCCGCCATGATCAACGCCTGAGCCCTCGTCCGGCTCTCCGTCAGCCCCCGGTCGGCCAGCAGTTTGTCGAGGCGCTCCTTACGGACTTTGACTTTACGGGTTCCGCCGCTTTCTCCGCCCCCGTCCATCTCGCGTTCCAACGCCCGTCCTTACGCCGTTCGGGCCCGAACCTTCACGCACTCGAGGCCGCACTTCAAGACGGCCTCCGCGGTCAGGCCGCAGAACTCCCGCTGCTGGTCGATGGTCGCGTGGCGAATGAATCGGTCGGGCACGCCCAGCCGCCTGAGGACGGCCGTATGATTCTTCTCCGCGAGGCGGGCCGCGATCAGCTCTCCCGCTCCGCCGTGCAGGTAGTCTTCCTCGGCGACGACCACGGCGGAATAATTTTCCAGCACTTCATCGACGGCGTCCGTGTCCAAAGGCTTCAGGCGGCGCAGATCCAATACGGCCGGCGCGGGAAGCCCCAGAGCCGAGGCCCGGCCGCGCGCCTGGAGCATCAGATGGACCGTCACGCCGTGCCCTATCAGGGCCCAGTCCTCCCCCTCCCGGATTTTGACGCAGCCCAGGGATTCCCGGCCGCTCTCCGGCAGGCTCTCGGGAAGCGGCCCGCGCGGGTAGCGGATGACGGTGGGCCCCGGCCGGCCGGCGGCGTGGGTCATCATCCGGCGCAGAGAGACCTCGTCGGCCGGAGCGTAGATTTCGAGGTTCGGGACGGCCCGCGCCCAGGAAACGTCCAAAAGCCCCTGATGCGTTTCCCCGTCCGCGCCCACGAGCCCGGCCCGGTCGATCATCAGCACGACCGGCAGGTTCTGCAGGGCGATGTCGTGGGTCAGCTGGTCCATCGCGCGCTGCAAAAACGTCGAATAGATAAAAACCCACGGGCGCAGACCCCCCGCCGCCATCCCCGCCGCCAGCGTCAGCATGTGGCTTTCGGCGATGCCGACGTCGAAGAAGCGGTCGGGAAAACGGGATTTGAAGTTTTCGAGCTTGACCCCCGTGGACATCCCCGCGGTCAGGCAGACGACACGCCCGTCCGTCAGAGCCAGCTCTTCCGTGACTCCGGAGGCCGCGTCGCTCCACGTGCGGGCCTTGGGCGCTTCGCGCTCCGCGCGCGAGCTCATCTGGTGGTATTTCGTGGGATTCCGCTCCGCCTCCGGCAGCCCCTTCCCCTTGACCGTGCTGAAATGCAGCAGCACGGGGCGGTCGTAGCTTTTGGCCAGCTCGAATATCATCTCGGCCCCAGCGATGTCGTGCCCGTCGAAGGGACCCCAGTAGTTGATGTCCATGTCGTCGAAAACGTTGTTCGGCTTCACGAGGGCCTTGATCTGATCGTGAATGCCTTCCAGGCTTCTTTCCAGCGCCTCCCCCTTGGGCAGGACGCGGCAGCATTCTTTGATGGCCGCCTTGATCCTGTTGTACGACGTGCTGGCGGAAAGCCGGGCGAGCATCGTGGCGAAGCCGCCCACGCGCGGGCTGATGGAGTGCTTGTTGTCGTTCAGGACGATAATCAGGCGGGTTTTTGTCTCCCGGATATGGTTCAGGGCCTCGAAGGCCAGGCCGTTGATCAGGGATGCGTCTCCGATGACGGCCACGACGTGATGGCTCTGCGCCTGAAGGTCGCGCGCCTTCGCGTAGCCCAGCGCGGCGGAAATGGACGTGCTGCTGTGTCCCGTGTCGAAGTGGTCGAACGGGCTCTCCGCGCGCCGCGGAAAGCCGCAGACCCCGTCCAGCGTGCGGAGCGTGCGGAACCGGCTCGACCGGTCGGTGAGGATTTTGTAGGGATAGCTCTGATGGCCCACGTCGAACACGATCCGGTCCTCCAGAGGGTCGAACTTCCGCAGGAGCGCGATGCACAGCTCGACCGCGCCGAGCGACGACCCCAAGTGTCCGCCGTTCTCGCCGACGACATCGAGAATCAGGCCGCGCACCTCCGCCGCCAGCGCGTCCAGCTTCTCCGCCGGCAGAACCCGCAGGTCCCCGTATCCGAACCCGTCCTTCAGCAATCGCTCGCGGTTTTCGGGACAATCGTTTCGGCTTTCCATTTCGGCTCTCCATTCCCGTTTTTGATGACTGCCGTCAAGATCACCCGTCAAGATTACTATATAAAGCGGCGATAGGAAAGGCCCCGAACAGACCAGACCTCGCGGCAAAGCCGCCGCGCCTGGCCTGTCACGCGATATGAACGGATGCACAAGACTGGCGGCTCCGTTTTTCTTCTTGGGATATATCTGCTCTATTGACAAAAAATTTTTTATTCCTAAAATAAAAGGTGTAAAAATTATGGCAAATTAAAATGGAGATAATCATGAATTTGGCGCTTGTGTTTTCGGAATATTATGCTATAATTATACAGCGTACAGCGTACAGCGTACAGCGTACAGCGTACAGCGTACAGCGTACAGCGTACAGCGTACAGCGTACAGCGTACAGCGTACAGCGTAC
>JAISMH010000131.1 GCA_031276855.1 Synergistaceae bacterium | reverse complement strand
TTTCACCCATTCGGAGCTGAAATACACCGCGTTGGTCAGGACGAGGCGCGTCGTTCGGTCCACGTCGCCCTCGCGCAGAAGATCCCGGATCTTGCCGCGGGTCTCCCGCGCCGTCCATTCGTTGATCGCCTTGCGCGCGCCGTTCGCGTCCCGTTTGAAGTCCAGAGGTTCCGCCGCCGCGCCGTAGCCGAGCCCGACGAAAGCCGTGTAGTCCGGCAGAAGCTCCTCTTCCCTGTCCACCCAAACCCGGTTGGCGGCGTCGAAAACGCCGTTCTTTCCGTAGTCCGCGTCCCCGCGGATCGCGCCGAAGCGATCCGTCAGGGCCTTCATCGCAAGGTGAGGACGCGGCAGCCCGGCCAGGTGCAGCGTCTTTCCCATTTCCCGGGCCGTTTCGCCGTCCGCGCCCGCGTAAACCATCGCGAGAGCCGAAGATATGCTGTAGGGAGAGAAGAAAAATTCCCCCTCTTTCTGAGCCAGCCGAAGGTAAACATCCACCGCGAAGGCGTTGACCGCCTCGGCCGCCCCCGCGGTTTCCGCCCCGCCGGACGCCGGCGCTTCCCCGGCTCCCGACGCGGGAACCCCCGGAATCAAAACCGCCGCCAAACACAGAACCAACAACACCCAACCGATCCGCATCCGCAATTCCTCCCTTATTTATGCCCGCAATCCTGCGTCCGAATCACGAACGAACGTTCAGCGAGACTGCATTCCCCTGATTTTATACCGCGAAATAGGTTCGTAGGGCTTCTCGTACAGCTTCACGCGCGCCGTCATCCTCCAGGCGTCCTGCCAGTTCAGAAAGCCTCGAATGGGAAACCGTGCGAATTTGCTGAATCATGGCGATAAAATTTTGGGGCAGCCCGGTAACGCTGGACGGCAGCAAGACCTCGGAAGGGTAAATTTTATCGCCCCGCTTCAATGAAGATAAAGGCAGTACAGTCACCACCGGCAGCAAATGATTCACCGCATCATTAGAAACAACCAAAACGGGCCTTTTCCCTCTCTGTTCGGAACCCTGCGTCGGATCCAACGCGCAATGACAGATATCCCATTTATTTACCATGCCACGTCATTCTCCGCGTCGCTTACGGAAAACATCTCCTGCGTCTCCGCCGTGCGCTTCATAAACGCCTTGTCGTTGGCCGCTTTCTTCATTTCCATTTCGTACAGGTGCTGTTTATGCTCGGAAACAAAGCATTCGACGGCAGCACGTATGCCCTGACTTACCGACGGAATGACGCTCTTTTCTACCATGGCCTTTAGCTCGTCGGCGCAATGTCTGGGCAAAACCGCCGTGCATCTGACGGAAACATCTTTTTCTCTGTATTCTGGCCGCATATCGTTCACCTCCGTGAAAGCGTATCACTTACCGCGGCATATAACAAGCAAAATAATCACGACTGTGTCACTCGTCTGTGATAATGTCCGCTAAAAGAGGACTAATTCGTCTGAGAAAATGTCCTCTTTCTCTTTCGGCGAGCGAAATATCGTGTGCTTGCCCGTGTACAGCGCCATTGGAACGCCGTACTTCGTTATCCCCTCTTTCATTGCCAGGCTGCAGCCTTCGGCACATTCGTTTTTCGTCTTGAGTCAATCTCACTCGCTACTGTCTCATCCGGACATTTTCTCAGACGAGTTATGGAAGGACATTATCACAGACGAGTGACAATGACAGCGACATGGGGGTTGAAGAAGCGGTTCTTTTTTAGTATGATAGCGGACAAGTTCCAAATCCTTATTCAAAGAAGGGGAGAGGTTCCGAATGAAGAAGAGGGGAATTTTGTTTCTGGCGGTTCTTCTGGCGGCAACGCTTTTCGCGGTTGCCGCGGAGGCTAAGACGTTTTTGTCCATAGCGACCGGAGGCGTGGCGGGGGTCTATTATCCTTTGGGTGGAGGGCTGGCGCAGGTGCTGAACAATCACGTTGCCGACGTCGAGGTGACGGCCGAGTCCAGCAACGCATCCATAGCGAACATCAACCTGATCTCGGAGGGTGAAGTGACGATGGCCCTCGTGCAGAACGACGTGGCCTTCCGCGCCGTCCGGGGCGCCGAGCCGTTCAAGGCGCCTGTGAAGAATCTTCGCATGATCGCGTCCATTTACCCCGAGCACGTGCAGTGCATCACCACCAAAGCCAGCGGGGTGAAACACATTGCCGACCTGAGGGGCAAACGCGTCTCCGTCGGCGCGCCGGGCTCCGGCGTCATAGACAGCGTAAACGCGATCCTGCCCCTGGCGGGGCTCAAGGACACGGACATGAAGACGGATTTTCTCGATTTCGCCAACACCGCGGAGCGCATTCAGGACGGGCAGCTGGACGCGGGCTTCGTTCTGGCAGGGTACCCGACGGCCGCCGTCATGGCCCTGGCCGCCCAGAAAGAGATCGACCTGGTTTCGTTCGAGGACGACCTGCTGGACAGTCTGGTGAAGGAGTATCCTTTCTTTGTCAAAGATATTATTCCGGCGGGAACTTACACGGGGATCAATCACGACACCCCGACCCCCGCGGTCATGGCGGTGCTGGTCTGCGACGCCGCGCTGCCCGACGGCTTGGTGTACAACATCACCAAAGCGATCTTCGAGAATCTTGACGAGTTGAAACCTGTTCACGACAAGGCGAAGCTGATCGCCCTCGACAAGGCGCTCGAAGCGGCATCGATCAACGTGCATCCCGGCGCGGCGAAATACTACACCGAAAAGGGCCTCAAGGTTCCCACTTTCTGATTCCCACGTTCTAAAAAGTAAAATCCAAAATTAAAAAAGGGCGGCCCGTGAATTGGGCCGCCCTTTTTCAGCGCGCCCCGGTCAAAAAACATCTCGGGTCATGGAGCAGAGGGGGATGGGGAAGAGCGCGTCGAAACCGTGAGAAGCGTAAAAACGCGCCCCGGCCGGCGTGGCCTGCAGGACGACGAAACCCGGCGCGGGGAAGTCCGAGGTTCCCTCGGAGGCGATGCGCAGAATCCTATCCATCATCGCGCTTCCCACGCCCCTGCCGCGCTCCTCCGGCAGGGTCGCGAAGTAGTAGACGCCTATGCCCGCCTTCAAACCGCAGGAGGCGAGCATGAAGGTCCCCACGGGAACACCGTTCCGGCACGCGGTCGTCAGCAGAAAACCCGCCTCCGTGACAAGCTCCCGCGCCACGTTCACGAAGGACGCGGGCGCGCCCGGAGGCGAGCCGAAAGCCCGCCACGCGGTCTCGGCCCAGAGGGCGGCGTCCTCCTTCGTCGCCGCCTTTTCAAAGGCAAGAGGCGGCGGCGTTTTTTCGAGGAAGCGCGCCGTGCGAACCATGGCCGTCAGCTCGCCCTGCTGAAAAAGCCCCTCCTCCTCCAGCGCCCGCCGGTAGGCCCGGCCGGCGTTCGGCAGGACGGGCCAGACGAAGGGCAGATCCAGCTCGCCGAAAAAAGAGCGCGCCCGCAAAATTTTACTTTTTTCCAGCGAATGGGAGGGAAGGAACGCCCAGTTTTCGGAAGCGGCTTTCGTCCCCGTCGCCAGCAAAAAGGAGCTTTCATCGAAAGAAAACAACCGGCACGAGGGCAGACGCGCTATCGCGCCGAGCGTAAAGGCAAGGTTGCCGGCAACGAGCCTCTCCATTTTATCCGTCGCGATCCCGCCGGCCACTGTCATTCCTCCTTTTTATCTTGATTCAGCATCTTGATTCAGTATACTGCGGCCGTTCCCCTGGGGGATGACCTCTATTCGCGCCGCGACACGCTCCTTCAGAGCCTCCGCGCTGGAGACGACGCCGATGATCCGCGTCCCCTCCCGCCGCAGGCCGGCGAGCGCGGAAAGCGCCGCGTCCATCGTCTCCCCGTCCATAGAGTCGAATCCCCCGTCCAGAAAGAGCGAATCGGCGCGAACCCGGCCGCCCATCCGGCCGTCCATCCGAGAAAAACCCAAGGCCAGGGCCAGGCCGGCGATAAAGCTCTCCCCGCCCGAGAGCTCCCGGACCGGGCGCGCCTCCCCGGCACCGCGGCCGTCGGCGAACCGGCACTCCAGCGAGCGGCCGGCGTCCGACACGAGGCGGCAGCGGTCCGCCATTTTTTGAAGCCGCTCGTTCGCGTGATGAAGCAGAACCTCGAACGTCAGAACCCGCCCGGAATCGAGGTCTTTCTGCCCGCCGGCGGAATCGAGCAGCCCGCACAGGCTGTTCCAGCGCTCGCACTCCTCTCTCAGCCTTTCGACACCGGCCAGAAGGTCCCGCCTCTTCCGGGAAAAATCCTCGTCGTCCTGCAGGCGCAGACGCAGAGTCCCGATCGACTGCCGCAGCTTCTGGCGTTCCGCCGACAGCCGGTTCCTTCGGTTCCGCGCCTCGTCGAGGGAATTTTCCGCCGCCGCCTCCGGGCGCTTTCGCCGAAGCTCCTCCAGCCCGAATTTCCTGTCCGAGCGCCGGGCGTCGAGCTCCGTCCGCTCCGCGGAGAGCGCCTGGGCGCGCTCCTGAAGGATTTTGCGCTCGGGCTCGGGGAGGCACGCGGCGAGGTACGCGTCCTCGTTCTTGAAATCGTTGGCGATGAGGCGTCTTCCGAAAGAAATGTCCGCCTTCTGCAGGCTGTCGGACCGGATGTGTATCGTCCGGCCCAGATTCTCCAGTCGGAAACTCATGTCCGAGAACTTCCGCTGAACGGCTTCGCGGGCCTCGCGCCTCAGATCCATCTGCTTCCGGGCCGCCGCGGCCGCCGCGGCCTGGGCCGCCTCCTCCCGCGCGGGGTCCTTTTCCCCGAACAGGCTGGCGCGTTGCTGCAGGATCGCCTCTTTTTCCGCCCGGAGTTTCCTGACGGTCTCGTTTTTGTCCTTGATCTCCAGATTCAGGGCGTCCAAATCGCTGCGCTCCCGATGGAGCGCGCTCTCCCAGACGGCGATCTGCTTCTCCAGCTCCAGCCTCAGGCGGTGCTGTTCCTGCCATTTCTGCGAGCGCGCCTCCAGCGCGGCGAGGATCTGCTCCGGACGCTCGTCGGGAAGGCTCTTGAAGCCCAAAGGAAAAATCTGGTGAATCAGGTCGAGCTGTACGTTCTTCAGGTCCTCCCCGTGAACGCGGATCTCCTGCGTCACGCGCTTCCACTCGCGCGCGACGGCGTCCCTTCTGAACTCCGCCTCCTGCTGGGAGAGCGCCAGGCGATCCCGCTCGCTCCGCAGGGTTTCGAGTTCCTCGGCCGCCATTCGGCAGTCTTTCTCTATTTTTTCCGCGCGCTCGACGGTAAACCGCGTTTTTTGCAGAACGTCTTCCGTACTCTGCCTCTGACGCCGGAGGCCCGTCAGGGGATCGTCGTCCATGGGCAGCACCAGATCCAGCTCGGCCAGCCCCTCGGCCAGCCGGGTCTCCAGCTCCTGTATTCGCAGCCTGCAGCGCGCGTCCTCTTCCTCCAGCTGGCACGACTCCTGCTCGTAACCGGTTTTTTTGAGCGAGGATTCGGACAGCGCCGCGGCGGCCCGCTTCAGATTTTCCTTTACGCGGAGCAGGGCCGACCGCGCTTCGTCCTCCCGCGGAATCTCGCCGGAGGCGTAGGGATGGGCGAGCGCCCCGCAGAGAGGGCAGGGAGCCCCGTCTTTCAGGTGACGGCGGGATTCCTCCAGCGCCTCGATGCGCCGAATCAATTCCATCTGGACCTCGAGGTACTCCGCTTCCCTTTCAAGGGCCTGCTCCTTGTCCCTCCGTTTCTCGATCTCCCGCTCGTTTTCTTTTTGAGCCAGCGCCAGAGCCTCGGCTCTTTCTTTGATCCTCCCGCGCTCGTTCAGGCAATCCGCGCGGCTTTCCAGAATTTTCCCGATCCGCTCCTGACGCAGCCTGCGCTCGGTGAGTTCCGAAAGGGCCTCGCGCCACTCCGCGAGGGAGCGCGCGTCCAGCGTTTCCTCCAGAGAGCCCTTCAGCTTTCGGATGTTCCCCTCCGCCGACACGTACTTCGTCTTTATCGTCTCGTAGAGGACGCTCTGGTCGCTCATAAGGGTCTGCGTTTCCTGTTTCTGCTTCTCCAGGGCGGCGCGTTCCCCGTCCAGGCGCAGGCGTTTCCCCAGCGCCGCGCCCAGCGCGTCGAAGCGCGCCCGTATCCCCGCCAGCTGTTCGATGAGCCGCTCGTCGACGGAGTTGCGCTGCAGAAACTTCTGCACGTCCCGCATCCGCACCTGGGCGCTTTCGAGGCGAAGCTGGTCCTCCTCCAATTTGGCGCGCAGTACCGCGGCGCTCTTCGCGAGCTCCGCGGCGGCGTCCTGCGCCTCCTGAATCGGGGCGTCTTTTTCCGCCTGCTTCGAATCCATCTCCCGGACGCGCCGGACGAGGTCCAAGAGGTTTTTCTGCTCCGTCTGCCTCTCCGCGCAGGCGGCGGCGGCCAGTTGCAGGGCTTCCTCCGAACGGCGGACTTCCGCCTCCAGCGCCGGCATTTTGGACTGAAGCTCCATCAGATCGCGCTTTTCCGCCTCCTGCTCCTTCCGCAGGGCAGTCAGCGCCGAGTAGGCGCTCCCGAACTCCAGCGCCCTCTGAGCCCGCTCCAGCCGCTTGCGCTCCGGCTCGAAGCTCTCTTCCCGCCTCGCCAGCTCCCGGTGGCGCTCCTCCAGAACGTCCAGGTCTTTTTGCAGCCCGGCCATGCTCTCCAGCCACTCGGCCTCGGCCCCGCACTGCTCCAGCTCCTTTTCCGCCTCGGCGCTCCTCCGGCTCAGATCCGCGAGGTCCGCTTCGAGCCTCCGCCTCTCCCCCGGCTCCAGCGGCCGGAACTCGGCAAGCCCGGCCTCGGACGCGGAGAGCTCGGCCCGCGCCGCGCCGCGTATCTCGCGCACCTGCGCGGGGATTCGGCTGTAAATCTCCGTTCCGGTGAGCCGCTCCAAGGCCGCGGCCCTTTCTCCGGGCCCGCTTCGCAGGAAGGCGGAAAAGGCGCTCCACGCCGGCATGACGGAGCGCGTGAACCGCTCGAAGGAGAGCCCCGTCAGCTCCTCGACCGTTTCGGCGGCACCGTGTCGCGTCTCCCGAAGCTCCCCCGTCACGAGGACGACTTCGTGCCGGGGCGGCTGCAATTCGCCGTCGGGCCTGCGGTCGACCCGTTGACGGCTCCAAAGGGCGCGGCAGCGGATTTTCCCTTCATTATCGTTTCCTTCGTTATTATTTATTTCGTTATCATTTATTTTTTTGCCATTCTCCGCTTCGCCCCGCGGGCCTTCGCTCCGAACGTCCGTTTCAGAGACGACCTCGAAGACGACCTCGGCGAAGCACTCCCCTGCCTGACGGGACATGATTCCGTCCGTTTCCCGGCCCTCCTCCCGCGGGCGCGGCGCGCGGCCGTAGAGCGCCAGGCAGATCGCGTCCAGAATCGTGGACTTGCCGGCCCCCGCGGGCCCCGTGACGGCAAAGATCCCGCCGGAGTAAGCGGGGTTCGTGAAGTCGATCTTCCACTCCCCCCACAAAGAATTGAGGTTCTTGAAACGTACGTTGAGTATTCGCATGGGTCTATCCTGACTTTCTTCCGCTTTTTTTCTGCTCTTTCATGTATTCTCTGAGATATTTCGACGTGTAGCCCTTCTTCGAGGCCGCGATCTTTTCGGGCGTTCCCTCGGCCACGATGCGCCCGCCGCCCTCCCCGCCCTCCGGGCCCAGGTCGATGACGTGGTCGGCGGACATCAGCACGTCGAGGTTGTGTTCGATGAAAACCACCGTGTTCCCCTGGTCCACGATGCGGTGGACGATCTCCAGCAGCTTGCGCACGTCCGTGTAGAACAGGCCCGTCGTCGGCTCGTCCAGGAGGTAGAGGGTCCTGCCGCCGAAGCGCTTCGCCAGCTCCTTCGAGAGCTTCACCCGCTGCGCCTCTCCGCCCGACAGGGTCAGGGCCGACTGCCCGAGCCGGATATAGCCCAGCCCCGCGTCCTGAATCAGCCGCAGCTTCGACGCGATTCTCGGGATGTCCGCGAAGAATTCCACCGCCTCGTCCACCGTCATCGCGAGTACGTCGGCGACGGATTTGTCCTTGAACCGCACCTCCAGCGTCTCGCGGTTGTAGCGCGTGCCGCCGCAGACCTCGCAGTCCACGTAGATGTCGGGCAGGAAGAGCATCGACACCTTCACGGATCCCGCCCCCCCGCAGGCCTCGCAGCGCCCGCCCCGGACGTTGAAGCTGAAGCGCCCCGGCTTGTAGCCGCGGATTTTGGCCTCGGGCATCTCGGCGAAGAAGTCGCGGATCAGGGAGAACACCCCGGTGTAGGTCGCGGGGTTGGAGCGCGGCGTGCGGCCGATCGGGCTCTGGTCCACCAAAACGACGTTCTCGAAATCCTCCACGCCCGATATTTCGCTGTGGCGCCCCGGCCGCTCCCGGAAATCCCTGTCCATCAGGCGCCTCATTCCCTTATAGAGCACGTCGTAGACGAAACTGCTCTTGCCCGAGCCGGAGACGCCGCAGATGCAGGTGAACACGCCCTTGGGGATTCGGACATCGATTTTCTTCAAATTGTGGTGTTCCGCGCCCTTCACGGTAAACCAATTGGCGGGCCTGCGGCGGCCGGAGCCCGCGCTTTGCCGGACGATCCCCGTGACCTCGCCCCTCAGGTAGGGCCCCGTCAGGCCGTCCGTCTTCAAAACCTCCTCGAACGTGCCGCAACAGGTGATCTCCCCGCCGTGCTCGCCCGCCGCGGGGCCCATTTCGATCAGGGCGTCCGCGGACTTCATCGTGTCCCGGTCGTGTTCGACCACCACCACCGTGTTGCCGAGGTCCCGGATCGATTCGAGCGTCTTCACGAGGCGCTCCGTGTCCCGGGAGTGCAGGCCGATGGTGGGCTCGTCCAGCACGTAGAGCACCCCGCTGAGCTTGGAGCCGATCTGCGTCGCCAGCCGTATCCTCTGGCTCTCGCCGCCCGAGAGCGTGTCCGCGCGCCGCAGGAGGGACAGGTACCCCACCCCGACGTCCACCAGAAAGTCGAGGCGCTTTCGGATCTCGATCATGACCTGTTCCACGATGTGCGCGTGGGCCGCGCCCAGGTCGAAGGTCTTCACGGCCCGCGCCAGCTCGTCCACCGGCATCTTCAGTATCTCCCCGATCCCGTAGCCCCCGACCTTGACGGTCAGGGCCTCGGGCCTCAGCCGCAGGCCGCCGCAGGACGCGCAGATGTCCTCCACGCGGTAGCGGGACAGCTCCTCGACGACCGTTTCGGAGTCCGTCTCCGCCCAGCGCGCCTCCAGCCAGCTGAAGAGCCCCTCGTAGCGTCCCATGTACGAATGGGATTCGCCCCTTTCCGTGAAGATCATCGGGACGCGGTCCTCGCTTCCGCGGAGGATGAAATCCTTCACGTTTTGGGGCAGGTCCCCGTACTTGGGGGAGAGGTCCCACCCATACCGTTTCGCGAAGAGGGCGATTTTCGACAGGAAGTACGGTTTCGTCTTCCACGGCAGGATGGCGCCCTCCTCCAGGGAGCGGCTCGGGTCGATCGACAGCTCCTCCGAAAAGTGCTCGTGGCTGCCCAGCCCTCCGCAGTCGGGGCACGCGCCGAAGGGATTGTTGAAGGAAAAGAGGCGTGGCTCGATCTCCGGCATCGTGATGTCGCAGTCCGCGCAGGCGTAGTTTTCCGTCAGAAGCCGTTCCTCCGCGCCCGCGTTTTTCGCCGGAGCGCCCGCCGGCGCGTCCTTTGAATCTGAAGCGCCCGCCGCTATCAGAACGTAGCCGCCCGAAAGCTGCAAAGACGCCTCGACCGACTCCGTGATGCGGCTTTGGCGGTCCTCCGTGACCGTCAGGCGGTCGACGACGACCTCGATGCTGTGCCGCCTCTTTTTGTCCAGTTCGATGTCCTCCTCGAGCCAGAGGACGGAGCCGTCGACTCGGACGCGCGTGTAGCCCTTCTCGCGGGTCTGGGCGAAGAGGTTTTTGAACTCGCCCTTCTTGCCGCGGACCAGGGGGGAGAGGATTTCTATCCGCCTGCCCGCGTAATTCTGGAAGATGATGTCCACGATCTCGTCGATGGAGTGCCGGATGACGGGCTTGCCGCACTTCGGGCAGTAGGGAATTCCGACGCGCCCGTAGAGCAGGCGCAGGTAGTCGTAAATTTCCGTGACCGTCCCCACGATGGAGCGCGGGTTGTGGCCCGTTCCCTTCTGCTCGATGGAGATGGCGGGGGACAGGCCCGATATGTCGTCCACGTCGGGCTTTTTCTGGACGCCCAAAAACTGCCGCGCGTAGGCGGAGAGGGATTCCACGTAGCGCCGCTGCCCCTCCGCGTAGAGGGTGTCGAACGCCAGCGACGACTTGCCCGACCCCGAAGGCCCCGTGATGACGACCAGCTTGCCGCGCGGAATGTCCACGCTCACGTCCTTCAGGTTGTGTTCTCTGGCGCCTTTGATGCTGATGTATTCCGTCAATGTAAAATTCCCGCCCTCATGGAAAGAAATTTCTCGCTGCTTCCAGAACTGAATTATACTCCCGCGCGAAGACGCGAATCTCATCCGCGCGGCCGACTTGCTTTGCCGGGTCTGTGAGCGCTTAAAAGGCGTTTTCATGAAGTGTTTTCATGTTCGATTGCGCGGTTTCCGCACCCATACTCCCCAAGCTGGGGGGTGTTGCAAGATCGGCGTCTTTTTTGTATACTCTTTCCGTTGAAACGAATGCGGATATAGCTCAGCTGGTAGAGCATTAGCTTCCCAAGCTAAGGGTCGCGGGTTCGAATCCCGTTGTCCGCTCCAATAATTGAAATAAGCTGGTTCAAGATACAGCAGAAACCCCCGCGGCGGCGGGGGTTTCTGCTGTTTTTGGGGCGGGGTGGAGCAGGCTGGCATACCTTGGTTAATCCGCTCGACGCGCCAATTCGTCAGCCCCCCTCCGGCTGGAATAACTTAATTGTCCCCTAAGTATTTTTTAACGTCTTCGTCAGCCTTCCTCCGGCGAAGTTCATTCCCAACGGAAAGCGGAACACAAACCTTACCGATGGGCTTAAAATAAACCCCAAGCGATTTTACGACAATGACGGCAAGAGGGATTCCTATAATAGTGATCACCAATACGACGGTTTGGGCCAATCCCACAATGAAAGCAACAACGCCAAACGGCAGATAGATTATCCAGATGATTAAAGAAAATATTTCCCATGCTTTACTCTGTTCTTTTCCTAAAGTTTTTTGATCAACCATTTCGTAGGAAAAAGGGGCCAGAAGAAAACGAGAATACTGAATTAAGCCCAAGCCTATCGGTGAACCCACAATAGTTATTGTCAAAATCGTTCCGACAATAAAGACAACAAAAGCTTGGAGGAAACCAAAGCACGGGAAATGCCATAAAATGTTACCTAAAGTTCTCATAACGCACTCTCCTTTTCCGAGATACCTTAAAATTCAATATGAAGTATCCAAGCGAATCTTATACGTTCGGCTACAATACTCTCTCCCTAAAAACTTTATACGGCGTCTTATTCTTCAATGCCTGATGTGTACGGCCATGATTATAGTGTTCTATAGTATTCGGCCGTTCCCCGGCGGCAGCCGCGCGGCGTTTCGTACTCTCTCAGATACACCTCCTCACGGCTTTTCAGGTCCGATATATAAGTTCTTCGATTATTCATGAACTCTACTTGATACCCACCCCCCGTTTTCCTGTCCGAAAAACTGAGTCCATTATACGCCTCATCCGGACATTTTCTCGAGACGAGCGACAATCCCCAATCCGCATGTTGCTTATTGCCGGTATTCGCGTTATCATTCACCTCATGGCACGCTTCACGGCGTTTCCGCGCGTTCCGGCACAACGAGAATGGGGGCTTTTTCTTTTGGCGACTGAAGTCGTAAAACCGTGGTGGAGAGAAACTCTGGAGACGATCGTCTGGGCTCTGGCCCTGGCGTTGATCATTCGGACTTTTGTGGTGCAGGCTTTCTGGATACCCAGCGGGTCCATGCTGCCCACCCTTCAGGTGGGCGACCGCGTGCTGGTGGCCAAGTTCTGGATGTGGTTCGCGGCGCCGAGGCGCGGCGACATTTACGTCTTCAAGTACCCCCAGGACCGCTCCCGGGACTTCATCAAGCGGATCATCGCGCTCCCGGGGGACACGGTGGACATGCGGGACGGGGTGGTTTTCGTCAACGGGCTTCCCATCGACGAACCCTATGTCGTCCACAAAGACCGGTACACCCTGCATCCCAGTAAATTCTACCCCACGGTGCCGTTTACCGTCCCCGCAAGCAAGTATTTCGCCCTGGGCGACAACCGCCCGAACTCGCAGGACGGCCGATTCTGGGGCTGCGTTCCGCTGGAGGACATCCACGGCCCGGCCTTTTTCCGCTACTGGCCCCTGACGCGCATCGGCCTTCCGCGTTGAAACCGGGTACGCGCCGGAGGCCGAATCGAACCTCCGCAGTGAATCTTTATATCGAACTCCATATCGAACCTTCCTTGAAGGATATCGAACTTTCCACGCAGGAGCTCGGAATTCCGCAATCCCGAACCGACAAACCCCAATGAACCGCACGGTCTGGTACCCCGGCCACATGGCGCGGGGAGGGCGCAAGCTCGGCGAAATGGCCGAAAAACTGGATCTCTTCATCGAGGTGCGCGACGCGCGCGCGCCTTTTTCCACCTCTTCCCCGCTTCTGCCCTCGCTTTCACGCGTCAGGCCGACCCTTCTCGTCCTTTCCAAAAAAGACCTGGCCGATCCCGAGCGCACCCGCGTCTGGATGGCGGACTTCGCCCGGAGGAAAGAACCCGTCTGGGCGCTCGACCTCCGCAAAGACAGCCTCGACCCCCTGCGGCGGGAGCTGTCGCGCCTCCGCCCGCCCCACCGGGAGCTTCGCCTCGGCGTGGTGGGAATCCCCAACGTGGGCAAATCCATGTTTCTGAACAGGCTCGTCGGAAAAGCGCGGGCGCGGGTGGGCGGCGTTCCCGGAATCACCCGGGAGGTCGGCTGGTACCGGGGCAGCGGCTTTCTGGCCGTGGACTCCCCCGGCATTCTGGACCCCCACTCGGAGCCCGGCGTTCACCGCGTCCTGTCGTGGCTGGGCTGCGCGAAAGCCGAAGTCGTCGGAGGCTGCGAGGCCGCGGCGGTGGAGCTCATCGCCTTTTTGAGAGCGCGCGGACTGTGGGATGCCGTCGCGGACACCTGGGGCTTGGGGGAGCTGGCCGAAAACGGGCCCTGCGGGGACGCGGGCTCCTGTGAGACCGCGGGGGCCGAGGCCGTGCTCGAACAGGTCGGGCGCAGGCTGGGCTGTCTCGCCGCGGGCGGAAGCGTGAACCGGGAAGTGGCGGCCCGCCGGCTGGTGGAGTCCTTCGCGGCCGGGAAGCTGGGCCCCGTCACGCTGGAGCTGCCGGGGGACCCGCTGAACCCCGCGCGGAAGGATTCCCCCTGACCCGGCGGGCCCGATCCGGGTTCCGGGCCACAAGCTCCGAATGACGCCGGGCGCCGCCAATCTGGATTTTATCCGAAACTTCAGGGGCGTCGCCGCGGGAGCGGACGAGGCGGGGCGCGGCCCCCTGGCAGGGCCTCTCGTGGGCGCGGCGGCCGTGCTGACGGCCGAGCAGTGCCGCGTGCTGCAGGAGCTGGGGCTCCGGGACTCCAAGCGAATGACGCCCCGAAGGCGGGAGGCCGTTTTTCGGGCGATGTGCGAAATGGGCGTCGTCTGGCGCGCTCAGGCCGCGAGCGTCGGGACGATCGCGAGGCTCAACGTCCTCGGGGCCGCCCTCTGGGCGATGGAAAAGAGCGTTCTCAAACTGCCCGTGCCCGCGGATCTCGTGGTGGTCGACGGGCCTTACCCGCTCCCGGGCCTTTCGGAATTGAAGCGCTCCGCGGACGCGCCGGACCTCTTTCCCCGGCAGATCGCCCTCACGGCGGCGGACGACCTCGTGCCCGCCGTTTCCGCGGCGTCCGTCGCCGCCAAGGTTCTTCGGGATCGTGTTATGATAGCTTTGGATCGGCTCTACCCTCGGTACGGATTCGCGCGGCACAAGGGCTACCCGACGCGGGAGCACCGGGACGCCTTGCGCGCTTTCGGCCTTTCCCCCATCCACCGCCGGGAGTTCTGCCGCCAATTTTTACAACTCTAGCTTTTAGGGGTTTTGGACGATGCCGGAAATAACGAACCTCAACGTGCAGGTCAATCAAAACCAGATCGGGCAGAACCAGGTCGCCCCCGGCGCGGCGCAGGCGCGGCCCGGGGGGGCGCAGTCCCTGCCGGACATACGCTCCGGGACGCTGGTGGAGGGGCAGGTGCTGTCGCGGAACGGGGACGGGAGCTACACCGTGCGCCTGGACTCCCTCGGCGGCGGGCCCCGGACGCTTCTGGCTCAGGCGACGGTGGACCTGATCGCCGGCGAACGCTTCCGCGCCGTCTGGGACTCGTCCGGCGGCGGCCGGATACCCGTCCTGCGCCTGTCGCAAAACGAGCTTTCCATTCTGACGAGGATGCCGCCCGCCGACCGGGAGATGGCCAACGCGCTCCTGTCCCGCGGAATGCCCCTTTCGGGAGAGGTGCTTCAGGCGGTCCGGGAGGCGTGGCGGCGCATGGGAGGCCGCCCCGAGCAGCTCGGTCCCGTTCTGGAGCTTTGGGCCCGCAATCTGCCGATGACCCCGGACAGCGTCCAGATTCTGGCCTGGTACGCGGGGCTCTCGGGAGAGGCGGTGAACACCGTCTGGGCCCGCATCCGCAAAGAATTGAAGGAGCGCTCGGCCAGGGGGGAGAACCCCGTCGACATTCTGCGGGAACTCAAGGAGGGAGACGGAGAGACCGCGAAATTTCTGCGGGGGCACTCCATGCTGCTGCGCGCGCCGCGGGAGGACGTCAACCCCACGCTTCTGGGCGCCCCGTTCTGGCCCGGCGGCGACGTGCCGCACATTCCGGCGCGGGTCTTCATCGGACGCGTTCACCAGCAGAACGGCCGGCGGTACTGGCAGATGGGATTCGCCGTGGAGGGCCCCCGCTTGGGGTTCGTCGGCGGCGATGTCGAGAGCGACGGGCGTTCGTACAACCTGAACCTCTGCGCGGAACACCCCGCGACCTGCGAGCTTCTGAAGCGCAGGCGGCACGTGATCCGCAAGGAGCTGGAAGACGTGCCTCTGGCGCTGCAGTTCATCGGCATCTCTCAGGGAATCTTCGACGGGCTGCGCCGGCAGCTTCTGGCCGGGCGCGGATTGGACGTCACCGTCTGAGGAGCGGCATGAAGAGACCTTACGAGAGCAAACGGGAAAAAGCCGTGGCCATGCGGTACGATCAGGAGAGAAACGACGCTCCCGTCGTCACGGCGAAGGGCGAGGGTCTGATTGCGCGGCGCATCGTGGAGATCGCCCGGTCCGCCGATGTCCCCGTCGTCGAGGACGCGGCGTTGGTTTCGGCCCTTTTGTCCCTGGAGCTGGGACAGGAGATCCCCGTGGAGCTGTACGAGGTCGTGGCGCGGATTCTCTCCTGGATCTACAGGCTGGAGAAGAACGAGCAGAAATGACGGAGCGTCTGGCAAAAACAGCGGAAACGACGAAAACGGAAACCGGTTCCGGCGGGTCGAGCCGCCATCTGCTGCTGGGCAGGCGCGCCGAGGATTTGGCCGCCGATTACGTCCGGCGGCTGGGGTGGACGGTTCTGTCGCGCAACTTCTCCTGCAGGCTGGGGGAGCTGGACATCGTCGCTCTGGACAAGGAAGGGAAAGAACTGGTCGTCGTCGAGGTGCGCTACCGCACTTTCGGAGACATGCAGTCCCCGGCGGACTCCGTCGGGCCGAAGAAGCTGCGCTCGCTCGTGAGCGCGGGGCGCGTCTGGGTGGAAGAACAGAACTGGACGGGCCCGTGGCGCATCGACCTTGTGGGCGTCACCGCGTCTCCCCACGCCCCGGAAGCGCGCTGGAAGCTGGAGCACATCCCGGACATCACCGGAGGAAACTTCCCGTTCTGAATATAAAAATATGTCCCCGCGGGATATGCCCCGCGGGTTTTAACAGGCGGTTTCGGGAGGGATCGGTCCTTGATCGACATAAAAGGGCTGCGGCTGGCCTTTGGGGAAAGAGTCATTTTCGGCGGCGTCGATTGGATGATCGCGGATCGCGCCCGCGTCGGGCTCGTCGGGGACAACGGGGCGGGGAAGACGACGCTGCTCCGCGTCCTGGCGGGGGATATGGAGCCGGACGGCGGAGCGGTCGAGCGGTCTAAAAACCTGAGCGTGGGGTATCTGCCCCAGGATCTCGTGGAACTCGAAGACCGGCCGGTTCTGGAGTACCTGAAGCGCCGCGTGGGCATCGCCGGCGTCGAGGAGCGCCTGCGCGGGACGGAGCAGGCTCTGGCCCGCACCGACGCCCGCTCGAAGGCGCTTTCGTCCCTCTTGGGCGAGCACGGGCGTCTGGAGCGGCAATTCGAGCATTTGGGCGGCTTCGGCTTCGAATCCGCGGCCCGGAAGGTTCTTCACGGACTGGGGTTCGCCGTCAAAACGCAGGGCAGGGAGGGAGACGACGCGGAGCGGAGCTGCGCGGAGTTCTCCGGGGGCTGGAAAATGCGCATAGCGCTGGCCGCGCTGCTTCTGTCGCGTCCCGACGTGCTTCTTCTGGACGAGCCGACGAACCATCTGGACACGGAGAGCATGGAATGGCTGGAGACCTGGCTGAGCGCCTGTCACGGGGCGGTCGTGGCCGTCTCCCACGACCGCCGTTTTCTCGGCAACGCGACGGAACAGACCGCGGAACTGGCGAAGGGAAAGCTGACCCTCTACCCCTGGAGCTACGAGCGCTACCTGATCGAAAAGGAAGGCGCCCGGGAGCGGCTGGAGAAGGCGGCCGCCGAACAGCAGCACCGGATCGGGGAGATGGAGCGGTTCATCTCGCGTTTCCGCTACAAGTCCTCGAAGGCGGCGCAGGTGCAGAGCCGCATCAGGCAGCTCGAAAAAATAGAGATCTACGAGCTCGACGGCCCCTCGAAAACGGTGCGCTTCCGCATCCCCGAGGCCCCGGAGAGCGGGTGGGAGGTGCTGAAAGCGAGGGGGCTTTCCAAAGCCTACGGGCCGAACGAGGTCTTTGCCGGGGTCGACTTCACGCTCACCAGAGGGGAGCGCGCGGCCCTGGTCGGGGTGAACGGCGCGGGGAAGTCCACGCTGCTGCGGCTTCTCGCCGAGGCCGAGGCGCCGACGGCCGGAACCGTGCGCCTCGGCCACAACGTCAAACGCGCCTTCTACTCTCAGGAAAGCGCCCAGAACGTGGACTATTCCCGAACGGTGTGGGAGGAGGCGCGGCAGGCCCCGTCCAAGCTGAACGAAGCGGACCGGCGCACCCTGCTCGGGTCCTTCCTGTTCTCGGGCGAGGACATTCATAAAGCGGTCTCCGTCCTGTCGGGTGGAGAAAAGGCGAGGCTGGCCCTCTTCAAGCTGATGCTCTCGGAGTCGAACCTCCTGATCCTCGACGAGCCGACGAACCACTTGGACATGAGGACGAAGGAGCTGTTTCAGAAAGCCCTGCTGCAGTACGGGGGGACGCTTCTGATCGTCTCGCACGACCGCCATTTTCTGGACGACCTCGCGGAGCGGGTCATCGAGGTGCGCGGCGGGCGCGTGTACGACTACCCCGGCAACTACTCCTGGTTTCTGGAGAAGCGCGAAGAACTTCTGAAAAAAGAACCGCTGAAAAAACAGGACGGAGCCGCCAGGGCCCCGGCCGCCGAATCTCCGGCCGGGCCCCGCGAAAGGGACGCCGGGCGCGCCGCGGAAAGAAGGCGCTCGCCCGGGAAATCCGGGAAAAATCTGGCCGTCCTGGAGGCCGAAATCGCGAAGAAAGAGGTCCGCCGGGAGGAAATCGACGCTCTTCTGTGCCTCCCGGAGGTGTTCTCCGAGCCCTCTCGCGCCAAAGCTCTGGCGCAGGAACGGGAAGGGCTGGAACAGGCTCTCACCGCCGCCTACCGCCGCTGGGAGAACCTGGCGTCTTCAATGGAGGAAGTCTGAGGACGGGAAGAGGTCTGAATGGTGAAGATGCTTGAACGATGAAAAGGCTTGTATAAGTATGTATTATAGTAATAGGCTTGAATAATAAAGAGGCCCCGACGCGGCCTCTCAGTCCTTCAGGGCTTCAAATACCTTGGACCGCAGAATGTCGGAGGTGAAGGGCTTGCCGACATAACCCTTCGCCCCGGCCCTGGCGGCCAGAGTCACGGCGTCCTCGGTCCTGTGCGAGGTCACGAAGATCACCGGAACGTCGGAGTACGGATACTTCTTCTTGAATTTTTCCATAAATTCAAACCCGTTCATCTCGGGCATCTCGACATCCAAAAGAATCAAGTCGGGCTTGTAGCGCTCCAGCATACTGAAGGCCACATTGCTGCCGTTGCAGAGGCGCACGTCGAAATCGTCCCTCAGAATGATGCTGATCAGCAGAAGAGTCTCCGTCGAGTCGTCCACGGCCATGATGATTTTTTTCTTCTGTCCGATGCCGCTTGCGTTTTTATCCAACACGAACTCACCTCCGATTGTACCGCCTTTATTTTATACCAAGCCTTTACTTTATATCAAGCCTTTACTTTCCGCTGTTGTCACTCGTCAGTGAAAATGTCGGTTACAGTACAGTGGGGCAGAGTTAGAGTAAGGACAAAACCGAGGAGAGCAGGTTGTAAGAAGATTTTTTCAGGGTAGAAAAATAACTGCTGATT
>JAISMH010000128.1 GCA_031276855.1 Synergistaceae bacterium | reverse complement strand
ACAGCTTACTTTCCGGGTCGTAACCCGGTGTATCCAGCAGCGTTCCGTCCGCCCGCAATGTCGGGATATTTACGATACGCTCCAGCGGTCTTATCCCGTTATCGCTGTTCACGGAGAACCGTCCGCCCCCTCTCCATGCGGCAACAGCCGTGGCGGGGCCAAGACAAAAGTGAACTATGAGCTTGATGTGTGAATGGCGCTACAAGATGGGGGTTAGGTGAGTCTGACGAGTCGGGATCTCCTTTGTCTGAGCTATTCTCTCCGCTGCCTCCGCCGCCGGAATCGGCGCTGACGACACGCCGAGAGCGCGAAGAGGAACGGTGCGCGCGGGCACGCACAGAAGAATGGGCAATCTTGTACCGCAACGCAGCGGCGACAGCGATAGCAGTGAAGTACCGTAACTTTTTTTGCTGGATTGCATTAATCCAAAAAAATGCCATTCTCTCTAGCCGATCCCGATAAAGGCGCTCAAAATCCGTAAATTCCTCCCTTTCCATCTGCTCTTGATAAAATCGGTATTCAGAATCCGGTGATATTTCGCCTATGCTGTACTCTTCGTGCCCAAATGAGTTATACTCTTCGTAATCCATTCAAAGATCTCCTTTCCGCCGCCCTTCCGTCGGGGCGGCTCTTCTTTTGGCCTTACACGGCCAAGCCTTCGGTGTCAAACGCTTGTTGCTCAGATAACCCAAGGAACGCACAAACTTCCTTCCTGACTCTGGCACTCGGGGCCAGTTTACGCCGTTCGGCCAAGCTCAAAACCGTAGCGTTCACCTGCAATTGGTGTGACAGCCCCGTAATACTCAACTTCTGCTCCTCGCGCAACGCTCGTATATTCGTCAAAAATTTCACCCCCTTCATGCAATTACAAGGATTATAACACGCGGCAGACGCGGACAGTTTTACATAAAGGGCAAAAGAGGGGTGTTTTTCGTCGTGTGGCGTACGGGTGGCGTACCGGAAAGAAAAAGGGTTCAGAAGGAATCTCCTGAACCCTTGCTATTTCTGGAGCCGGTGAACAGATTTGAACTGTTGACCTGCGCATTACGAGTGCGCTGCTCTACCCCTGAGCCACACCGGCTTGCAAAATCAGCATAACAACCGCAATGCACATATTATAACAGGTCTTCACCGCTTTGACAACTTTGCGCGTTGTCTCTGGCTCGTCCGCGATAACAGCATCTGGTCAACTACAAAGGCAGTCTCAGCCTCGGGCTCCCCACTCGGTCAGCGCCGCAAGCTCTTTCAGCCACGCCTCGCAGGAAGCGTCGCTGGGCATCCGCCAGTCGCTGCGCGGCGAGAGGCTGACGGAACCGATCTTGGGGCCGTCGGGAAGGCAGCTGCGCTTGAACTGCTGCGCGAAGAACCGGCGGTAAAACACCTCCAGCCACTTCAGGACGGTTTCCGGCCCGTAGGTTCCGGCGAACGCCGCCAGGCTCAGGGCATGGATTTTCGCGGGGGAACGCCCCCACCGGACGGCATGGTACAGGAAAAAGTCGTGCAGCTCGTAAGGGCCGACAAGGTCCTCGGTCTGCTGGCGGATGTCGTCCCCCGACGAGGGCAGGAGCTCCGGGCTCACCGGGGTCGCGAGAATATCCTCCAGCACCTCCCTTAAAAACGGGTTTTCCGCGGCCGTCTCCGCGGCGTGCTGCACGATGTGCCGCACCAGGGTCTTCGGGACGCCGGCGTTGACCCCGTACATGCTCATGTGGTCGCCGTTGTAGGTCGCCCAGCCGAGCGCGAGCTCGGAGAGATCCCCCGTTCCGACGACGATTCCCCCCGTCCGGTTGGCGAGGTCCATCAGCGTCAGAGTCCTGACGCGCGCCTGAGCGTTCTCGTAGACCACATCCTGCACGTCTTCGGAATGGCCGATGTCGCGCAGGTGCGCTCGGACGGACTCGGTGATGTCGATTTCGCGGCAATCGACGCCCAATGCCTCGCTCAGCCGCCGCGCGTTGGTCTTCGTGCGCGCCGTGGTGCCGAAACAGGGCATGGTCGCCGCGCAAATGTCCGACAGAGGACGGCCGAGCCTCTTCATCGCCCTGACGGTCACGAGCAGGGCGAGGCAACTGTCCAGCCCCCCCGATATTCCGAGGACGGCCGTCCGGGCGCGCGCATGTTCCAGCCGTTTTTCGAGCCCGGCGGACTGCATGTCGAGAATGGCCTCGCACCGCGCGCGTTTTTCCCGGGCGTCCTTCGGGACGAAGGGGTGAGGCTCGATCGGCCGGGTCAGGGTCTCGACCCACGGGGTCTCGACCCCCCGACCGAGCGAAAACGGCACGACGGTGTAGGTCGAGGCGAGCGCGGGCGCGCACTCGAACGTGTTCAGGCGCCTGCGATCGTATTCGAGCGCGTACAGGTCGATCTCCGTCGCCGCCCAGCCGTCCCCGAAGGGCGGGGACTCGGCCAGAACCTCTCCGTTTTCGCAGATGAAGTTGTGCCCCGCGAAGACCATGTCGGTGCTGCTCTCGCCCCGCCCCGCGTCCGCGTAAACGTAGCCGCAGACGAGACGCGCCGACTGAGCGGCGACGAGCGCGCGCCGGTAGGCGGGCTTGCCCACGACCTCGTCGCTCGCCGAGGGGTTCACGATGATCGAGGCCCCCGCCATCGCGTGAAAGGAGCTCGGGGGCACGGGAATCCACAGGTCTTCGCATATCTCCACGGCCACGCAAAAGCCGCTCCCGGCGGAGCCGGAGCCGGAGCGGGGGCCGGAACCGGAACCGGGGTCGTACCGGAACAGGAGGCGCGTGCCCAGCGGGACATCGCGGCCGGCGAAGCGCACGGTGCAGGTCTCCTTGAGAAGCGGAAAATCCGCCGGCGCGGGGGAAAAGTGGCGCAGCTCGTAAAATTCGTTGTAGTTGGGAAGGTGAGTCTTGGGGACGAGCCCCAGAAGTTCTCCGCCGCCGAAGACCGCCGCGGTGTTGAAGAGCTTTCCCCCGTGGACGAAGGGCGTTCCCGCGACCACGAGAAGCGGAAAATCCGCGCTCTTTTCGACGAGAAAGGCCAGGGCCTCCTCCGCGCCGCGGAGCAGCGTGTCCTGCAAAAACAGGTCTCCGCAGGTGTAGCCGGTGAGGCAGAGTTCCGGCAGGCACAAAAGCCGAACCTCTTCCCTCACGGCCTTTTCCATCAGCGCGAGAATCCGCCCGGCGTTGTACGCGCAGTCGGCGACCCGAATACACGGCGTGGCCGCCGCCACGCGAACGTAGCCTGAAAGCGCGCTCCGTGCGTTTTCCATCGAATTCCGCTCCTCTCGGCCGTGTTCCCTCAAAACGAATGGGACTCCCTTCCCGGGAATCCCATAAATTTTCACAGTCCGCAATTACTGGCGAGCTTGGGCGGATTCGAACCGCCGACCTACGGCTTAGGAGGCCGTCGCTCTATCCACTGAGCTACAAGCCCTCGCCACCACCAGGAAATATAACACAAGACAAGGCCGTGTCAATAGTTAGGGCGCCGACTTGTCGCCGGACAGTGATAATGTCATAGGATAACGGGACAGGGAAAATGCCCCCCCCTCCGAGTCTGCGGAGTATCCGTTCAAGCCTCTCTAAAGACAGAAAGATTAAAAATGCTGGGAGGTGCTGCCTTTGAACGATAGGCCTGAATCAATTCCCTTAAGTACCTCACCGCATCTACTCCTATTACACCGGCAGGCCGCCCGCAAACTCAACATCGATTCCGCATATTCCGATCCTCGCTCGCTCTCCACTCCGTACGAACGCTTCTTCCACACCACCGCAGGCCGGAGCGCTCGCTCCGCCGCGTTATTCGTCGGTTCCACTCCTTCCACTTTCGTGAATGTCCATAACTGGGCCTCGTATTTCAAGAGATCGGCACATTTGGGCACTCTTCTGCGCTCTCCTTCTTCCAACAGCAGCCTTACCCGCCGCCGGATTCCCTCCAGCTCCGATTCCTGCACCGTCAGCGATATTTTCATTCCTCCCTTTTCCTGATTCTTCTTCCATCTCCGGAAGCGGTGCAATTTCCGGAACATCTTTTTCGCTTCTTTCCTCAGTCCAAGGCCTATGCTTTCTCCTTCGCCTCCGCTTTCCTCCATCGCTTTGAAATCCCTCATTAC
>JAISMH010000083.1 GCA_031276855.1 Synergistaceae bacterium | reverse complement strand
AACCCATGCGGTCGGCGGAATTCGTGATGACATATTCGGAAGAGTAAAATGTTTTCAACCCCTCCTCCGTGAAGAGGTCGTCCTGCGGGCCGGGGATGACCCGCAGCGGCGCGTCCGGGTCGCGGACGGGCCGCAGGCGCGGAGGACACGACAACCCTTCGCAGTCCGCCCACAGCGCGTCCGGCGTCCCCGTTGCAAGCACGTCGCCGGCCTTCAGCGCGCGCCCCTCGTGCCCGCCGAATCGGCCGCGCGTGTAGGCGGACCGGCTGCCCATGACGGGAGGAACGTCAATGCCCCCGGAAACGCAGAAATACGACCGCGAACCGCCGCCCTTCGGCGCGGAAAAAACGATGGTGTCGCCGGCGTCCAGCCTGTGAACCGTCCAGCAGAGCAGAGGAACGCCGTTTTTCGTCACTCCGGCCTCCGCACCCGTGACGACGAAACAGCCCGAACCCTCCAGCACCTTTATCGACGGGCCGACGACCGTGATCTCAAGCCCTGCGGGCTCAAGCCCCGCGGATTCGAGCCCGTCAGGGCCCCTTTCGTTACCGAGCAGGATATTCCCGAGGCGCAGCGCGGCGCCGTCCATCGCCCCGGCGACGGGAACGCCCTGCATCTGGTAACCGCGCCGCCCGAGGTCCTGCACGGTCGTGAACAGACCCGGTTTCTCGACGGAGAGCTTCATCACGTCACACCGCCTCCTTTTGCGGATACAGCCATGGTAATTCCGTTGTCTTCAGCTATTCTGTCTTCAGGCCTTTTATTTGATTCGTTATGTCCGGCTTCCAGCCTGGGTCGGCGGCCTCGCGCGCCAGACGGTCGAATTCTTCCCTGCCGATCGGGACGAAGCGCACCCACATGCCCGCGTTCAGAAAAATCGCGGGGTTCCGGTCCGGGTCGAACATGCAAAGCGGCGTCATGCCGATGAGGTTCCACCCTCCGGGGCTGTCGATGGGATAGATGCCCGTCTGCTTTCCGCCGATAGCGACGGAACCGGCGGGTATCTTTTCCCGCGGCTCCTTCAGCCGCGGCGTCTCCAGCGCCGGGTCCATCCCCCCGAGGTAGGAATAGCCCGGCACGAAGCCCAGCATGTAGCAGTAGCAGTCCCGAGCGGCGTGCCGGCGCACCACCTCGTCGGCGGAAAGCCCCGTGTGAGCGGCAACCCGCTCCAGGTCCGGCGCGAGTTCGCCCTCGTAGCACGTGGGGACAATCAGGAGCTCCCCGTTCCCGCCATCTTCCGCCACAAGGTCCTCGGACAGGCGGAGCAGCAACTTCTCCAGCCGGTCCGCGGGGCTCGACTTCAGCGCGTCGAAACACACGGCCAGAGAGCGATAGGTCGGCACCGTATCGATGAACCCCGGAAAGGGGTTGGCCTCGATTTTTCTGCGCAGCGCCTGAACGCGCGCGTTGATTCCGAGGTCGATGGCGTCACCGAATTCGACGACAAGACAACCCTCTCCCGCGCGAAGAATACGCGGAGACTCCGTGGAGGCGTTCATAGCCGTTTTCCCCTCCTTATCGTGCCTGTAGTAATGTACATTAAAATAGGGAAAGTCTTTTGCGCGTAAATTGCTGACGCAAAAAGCTCTTCCCCTAACCTGTAAAACTCTGCAAAATTTCAGCATTCAATTCAGCTTACCACACGCGGCGTCGGCGCCGCTTAGGATTGGAACGGAAACGACCGGGATTTTGTTTTCCCGGGGAAAAACGCGATCAGGCTTTTCTCTTGTCAGGTTTTTCTCTTGTCAAACTTTTGTCTTGTCTTTAATTGCCACGACAGCGCGGCCTCTGTAGTAGCCGCACGACGGGCACGCGCGGTAGCTCACGGCCGCCTCGCCGCAATGGGGGCAGCTCACCGCCGCCGGCGCGGAAAGCGCCCCTAACCACTGGGCTTTCCTCTGCGCCGTGCGCGCGTGGGAAGTCTTTCTCTTGGGCGTCGCCATTCTTCTTTCCCTCCTTCGGATTTCAATTCACATTTCGTCGTTCATATTTCATTTTTGTTTTCCGCTTCGCCGGCCAGTCCGGCAAAAACGTCCCGCAGAACGCTCAGGCGCGGATCTCCTTCTTGCGCGCAGGAGCAGGGCCCTTCGTTCAAATCGGCGCCGCAGACCGGGCAGAGCCCGGCACAGTCCTCCCTGCACAGGAGCTTCACGGGAAGCAACATCAGAAGGCTTTCCCACACCTGAGCCGCGATGTCCAAGGTTCGTCCCCAAAAATCGACCTCCACGGGCAGGAAGCCGTCGTCGGACGCCAATTCCGTGTCTTTGCCCAAGTCCAAGCCGCACGGAACATAAAGATACATCAAATCATCCGATATTGCAAGTTCGGCCTCCGAGAGACAGCGCGCGCACTCGCCCGCGACCCGCGCCGCGAGGGAGAGCCGGACGGACAGAAGGGATTCCTCCAGCCATCGGACTTCCGCCCGCACGGAAAGCCCTTCGGGAAAGGCAAAACGCTGTCCTTCGAAGGTCAGCCCGCCGGGAAACCGTTGCTCCCAGCTTTTTTCGACGACAGCCTCGCAGTCGCGCCGGGGCGGCAGTTCCACAATGAAGCTCCGCCCCAGATCCGCCCCTCCCTGATGATCAGATCCCCCATCCCCGACCATCGGGAGGGCGCCTTCTCCCGCCCTCACCAGACCCATAACGGGTCCAGGGCCCCCGGCCCTGGCTACGGCCCTGGGGTGAGGCGTTTGGTGTCGCGGGCGATGACCAGTTCTTCGTCGGTGGGGACGACAAGGATTTTGACTTTGGAGGTGTCCGTGCTGATGACGGCCTCTTTGCCGCGGATGTCGTTTTTGGATCTGTCGAGTTCGATACCCAGAAATTCCAGCCCTTCGCAGGTCATGGCGCGCACCGTGGAACTGTTCTCGCCGACTCCCGCCGTGAAGACGACGGCGTCGAGCCCGCCCATCGCGGCGGCGTAGGCTCCGATGTACTTTTTGATGCCGTAGGAGAGGACCTGCAGGGCCAGCTTCGAGCGGGGCTCCCCGCGTTTCGCCGCCTCCTCGATGTCGCGCAGGTCGCTGCTGACGCCGGAAATCCCCAGGATGCCGCCTTTTTTGTTGAGCATGGAATCGACCTCTTTGACGGAGAGTTTCTCGGTCTCGGCGATGAAGGCGACGAGCGCGGGGTCGATGTCGCCGCAGCGCGTTCCCATGAGGACGCCCGCCAGAGGCGTGAAGCCCATGGAGGTATCGACGGACTTGCCCTCCCTGACGGCGGTGACGGAACTGCCGTTGCCCAAGTGGCAGGTGACGATTTTCAGTTTCTCAATGGGCCGGCCCAGAATCTCGGCCGCGCGTTTCGAGACGTAGTAGTGGCTGGTGCCGTGGAATCCGTAGCGGCGCACGCCGTATTTTTCGTAGTAGCCGTAGGGCACGCCGTAGATAAACGCGCTTTCCGGCATCGTCTGGTGAAAGGCCGTGTCGAAGACGCCGACTTGGGGCACGTTCGGCAGCGCTTCGGTGACGGCCTCGATTCCCATGATGTTGGCGGGGTTGTGGAGCGGCGCGAGGGGCACGCACTCCTTCAGGGCGGCCATGACCTTCGCGTCGATCCTGACCGACGCGGCGAATTTCTCGCCCGCGTGGACGACGCGGTGCCCCACGGCGGTGAGTTCGCCGAGCGAGGAGAGGGCTCCGTGGGACTTGTCGAGCAGCGCCTCAATGACGAGGCGGATGCCCTCTTTGTGGTCGGGGATCGCCGTTTCGGTGACGACGGCGTCCTGTCCCGTCTTCGTGTGCTTTATCCTCGAGCCCTCGATGCCGATACGCTCCACCAAACCTTTGGCGAGCACCTGCTCCCTGTCCATATCGAAAAGCTGATACTTCAGGGAGGAGCTGCCGCAGTTGATGACTAAAATTTTCATGTTCCGATAACCTCCTGAATTTTTACCTTCAATCTGAATTTTTACCTTCAATAATTCCCAATCTCTAAATTTTTAAGCTTCGATTCGGGCCGTTCCGATTCCGATTTTTTCGCCCGTTCTGATTTATACTTTATATTATCATGAACGTTGTCGGAATCGCAGCCGAGTACAATCCGTTTCACAACGGACACGCGCTTCACATCTCCCGCGCCCGCGGTTTTTTGGGCGGCCTGGGCGGGGCGGCTGTTGTCGTCGTCCTGTCGTCCGCCTTCACGCAGAGGGGGCTTCCCGCGCTGGCCGACAAATGGGCGCGGACCCGCATGGCGCTCTTGAACGGGGCGGATCTCGTTCTGGAGCTGCCCTTCATCCATGCCTGCAACGGCGGCATGGAGTTCGCCCGGGGCGCCGTGGACATTCTGGCGGGGACGGGCTTCGTGACGCACATTTCTTTCGGCATGGAACGCCCCGTCGATTCCGACCCGGCACTGTTCGGGAATATTTTGGATGTTCTGATTCAGGAGCCTCCCTCCTACAGGCGCCGCCTCAAAGAAAATCTCGCGTCGGGAAGCTCTTATCCCAAAGCCGTCGCGGACGCCCTGGACCGGGAGCTTCCGGGCGGCGGGGCCCTCGTCTCGATGCCCAACAACTCTCTGGCGCTGTCTTATCTTCTGCATATCCGAAGGAAGCGCTGCAACCTGATCCCCATTCCGGTGCGGCGCGAAGGCCCCGGTTATCACGACGCGGAGAGGCCGCAAGAAGGAAGGGAGGGAAGTTCCGCTTTGCTGGCCGGGGCGGCGGCGATTCGGAAGGGGCTCCTGAACGGCGAGGCGTGGACGGCTGGGGCGATGCCCGCGTCCGTCCGCGCGTTGCTGGAGGAGGCGCGGGCGGACGGGCGCCTGTGCCTGGGGACGGAAACGTTGTGGACGCTGCTGCGCGGCCTTCTGCTGCGCTCGGCGCCCGAGGACCTGCGGCGGGCCGCGGGCATGGACGAGGGGTTGGAGAACCTGTTCCTGAAACACTTCGCACGCGCCGTCTCCTATGAGGACTTCATCGGGCGGTGCGTCTGCGCGCGCTACACGCGGGGACGGCTTCAGCGCGCGTCGATTCGCCTTCTGGCCGGACTCGGCCGTCGGACTTCGGAGCTCTCGCGGGAGGGCCCTCCCTACATCCGGGTGCTGGGCTTCAACCGGCGCGGGCGGGAGTTGCTGCGAGGCTCCTCAAATGTGCCGCCCTCAGCAGAGCCGCCCTTTGCGGCGCTGCCCTCAGCTGCGTTGCCCTTTGTCACGCGGCTGGCGGCCGCCCGCCTGACGGGCGGACACACCGAGCGGTACGCGGACATGGAGTTCCGCGCGTCGCGCCTGTGGGAGCTTCTCGTCCCGGCGCCCGACCTGCGGCACGAGGAAAGGCAACGGCCGGTCGACCTCTCTTCAGAGAGCGTTCCGTAAAACAGGCGGCGCGGCCGCCGCTCAAACTGATTGAGAATACACTTTTTGAGTGAGCATAGACACGGCAAAGCATCTCAATTTTTTGCCAATCGTGAACAGGAAGGGAAAGCGGTACGCAAGTTCAATCACAGTATTCCTGAACTCGAAGATATGACAGATTCCCTGCGGGCATTGGCTGAAATCACTTGATATGCCCGCGTATCTCTTCCTCGGAAAGCCCGCTTGATTGAACTGCATACTGAACGGCCGTATTCCTTTTCTCGAACGGAGCGCGCAGAACCCAGAGGCTGCCCTCGGGGGTGACCTCCGCCTGAGCGTATCCCTTCTCCTCCCAGAAGCCGCGGACGGGGTCGTTTCTGGCCGCCGCGCGGTACTCGCCGAATATCGCCGTCACGCCCTCGCCGGCGAGGGCCTGTTCCACGCCCGACAGGATCGCGTCGTCGACGCCGCGGCCCATGACGCGGCAGCTCATCAAGAAAGTCCCGATCACCGCGCTCCGGGTCGGACTCAGGCGGGCGGCCGCCAGGCCGATTCTGCCGTAGTCCCCGAAACGGTCGCGCAAAGCGGCCATCCAGATGCGGACGGAGGCGTCCTGAAGCATCGCGGCGATTTCCGCCTCCGTATAGCGCCGGACCGTCAGGTTGAACTGGTTCGTTTTCTGCGTCAGCTGCGCGGCGCGCGCGATTTCGTCCCGGCGGAGCGGGTGAAGGTCCAGAACCATCCCGAGCGAGGCGAGGTAGCCGCTCAGGGAAAGGTGAACATTCCGCTCCTCCTCCCTTTTCGACTCCGCCCGGTACATCTCCGTCTTTCCCCGGTCCTCGTCCTCGACGCGCAAAGCGGTGAAGCAGGTTCGGGCGACCTCGGCCATGAACGCGGGAAGCCGCGACGTGTCCGACGGAAAATCCGGAACCGCGACCTCCGGCAGAGCCAACCGGACGGCTTCGCGCTCCACGGGGTTGTCGTCGATGAAGACCAGCGAATCCAGGCCGATGTTCAACTCCCGGGCGATTGCCGCGATATTCGCGGGCTTGGGCTCCCAATTGGTTTTGATTTTTACGAAATCTTCCTCTTTGAGCAGCATATGAGGATGCTCTCTGAAGGGAGCCAGCGCGTCCTTCATATTGTTCTTGGAGGAGATGGCCAGAAGGACGCCCTGTTCCGCGAGTTCTTTGGCAACGCGCTGCGCGTCCCGGTAGCGGGAGCCCGTGCCGGAGGAAGAAAGCTCGATTCCCTGCAGACCCTCCTCGCCGATGGCCCCGCCCCACAGCGTGTTGTCCAGATCCAGAACAAGGCATTTCCTGCGTCCGCCACGCACGGCCCCCACGACGCGCAGAATCTCGCGCGCCAGAAGATTTTCTCCCAGACGGGAGAACGGCAGGGCCCCGTAATACCACATTTTGGCGCTGTAAAAATGTTTCCTCCCCGCCTCGGCGGCAAGCTCCCGCAGGTCGAGCACCGGAAGATCCATTTTCTCCAGTTCCGCGCGCCACCAGGCGCCCGCCTGGACGGCAAAATCTCTTCCCGCCAGGGGCAGGGCCGGAGAAGAGGGCAGATCCAGCGTGGAAACGACGAAAGTTTTGTTCCCCCGCTCCGCCCGCGCCTGCGAAAGGATTCTCAGCGGCTCGGAGAGAACATCGGCAAAACGCGCGTCCATGCCCTCGGGGAAAAGCGCCGGGCCGTGCAGAACGAGGCAGATTATCTCGACGTCGTTCCGCCAAAGCGGGGACTTCGGGTTCAGAAGCCCGGCCTTCCACGTGTCGAATCCGGGAAGGACGAGAACTTTCTCCCCCAAACTCTTCTCCGTCTGCAGGGCGAGGCTGCCGACCGTCACGTTGGACAAAAGCGCGATCACGGCTGTTCCGCCTTCTTGATAATCTTTGCGGGATAGCCCAAGACGGTACACCGGCTTGGGACGTTGTTCAACACCACGCTGCCGATGCCGACCGTCGTATTCGCCCCAATAGAGAGACCCTGCAGGATTTTCGCCCCGACTCCGATAAGGGTTTTTTCGCCCACCGTAACATTGCCGGAAATAGCGACATGAGGCATGACCGAACAAAATTCGCCGAGAACGGAATCGTGCCCGACTTGCGCACCGACGTTCAAAAGAGTGCCGGTCCCCAAAACAGTATTGACCGAGACGACACAATAAGGAGCAACCACCGTTCCCGCCCTGAGAACGGCGGACGGCTCCACGTTAGCGAGAGGGTGAATAAGAGCCGGAAAAGAGAGACGCGGATTTTGGGAGAACTCCGCGTAAAGAAATTCCTTCGCCGCGGGGTCGGCGATTCCCAGAAGAACAGCAGTCGGCTTCGTAACGGAAGCCAGGGCCGCCCTGCCTCCCAAAATCTTCGCGTCTCCCACGGGAGAACCCGCCGGTTTGCCGTCGTCGATAAAGCCCGTGAAATTCCACGCCTGCCCTGTAACGTCCGACGCGCGAAGATAAGCCCGAATCTCGCGCCCCAGACCTCCGGCGCCGTATATCACAATATCTTGCACGACATTTCACCTCTTTACGGAATAAATTCCTCTCGAAGAATGCCCTCCGTCCAGAGCGAACGTCTGCCTCGTGGAGAGCAAACGCGGACGCGACGACGGAACAGCCTTCCTTCAACAACAGACGCGCCGCGGCCAGCCCGATTCCCCGCGAAGCCCCGGCGACAAGGCCCCACCGCTCCGCCATGGCTCTCAAGCCCCTTTTGTCACGAAAGACAGAATGTCCCGCACCGATCGAATCTCCGCGATTTTTTCGAGAGGGATTTCGTACCCCGCCTCGTCCAGCGCCATGACAATCTGAAGCGTCTTCAGAGAATCCCATCCGGCCGCGCTCTCAACGGAGCTGTCTTCGGAAACGGGCGACCCCAGCACTTCGGACACGATATCAATGATTTGCGTCACGGTTCACTCCCCATTTGCAGGTAAGTTTGGTGAGACACGGGCAGGGATTGAGGATCTCCGTTTTGGGGTCGCCTATAAGCTGGGCCACGGCGTCCAGCAGTTCCTGAGGATTTCTCCCCGCTTCGACGTTTGCCTCCAACAGCTTATAAATCATGACTATGATTTGCTTGAACTGATAATCCGTCATAACCTCCGCGCCCCCCATCATTTCGAGCCCCCTCCGCCGACAGTCCCTTTTAAGAATATTTGCCGCTGCCGCCATCTGTTTCTGTTCGAAGTATAGCACAGCAGGAACACACACTCGGCATTGACGACCGACAGCGGAATCGGGCAGGCGCTCATTATCCGCAGGCGGCCGGCCTCCCACGCCGCCGTACGCTGCCATAAAAGCAACCGGCCGTCCAAACAATGGACGGCCGGTTGCTCGGTCATATTCGATTTTCCGGCAAAGACCTGCTCTTCCGTATGTACCCCATACAGTACCATCGGCGCGGTCGAGCTTAACTTCCGGGTTCGGCATGGAACCGGGTGTATCCTCGACGCTACTTCCACCAGAAAACTATTTTTATTACCCCATGCAATCTTTCACATTTCCTTTTCTTCTGAATAGAAATCAACCACAACATGGAGAAAAAAGGCTCGATGTATTAGTACCGGTCAGCTCAACGCATCTCTACGCTTACACCCCCGGCCTATCTATCCGGTCGTCTTCCGGACATCTTACTTCCTTTCGGAATCAGGTATCTCGTCTTGAAGGAGGCTTCCCACTTAGATGCTTTCAGCGGTTATCCTTTCCGAACATAGCTACCCGGCTTTTGCGGCTGGCGCCACAACCGGTTCACCAGCGGTTCGTCCATTCCGGTCCTCTCGTACTAAGAACAGCTCTCCTCAAATACCTTACGCCCATGGTGGATAGGGACCGAACTGTCTCACGACGTTCTAAACCCAGCTCACGTACCGCTTTAATGGGCGAACAGACCAACCCTTGGGACCTGCTTCAGCCCCAGGATGCGA
>JAISMH010000138.1 GCA_031276855.1 Synergistaceae bacterium | reverse complement strand
AAATATTGGAAAAACGCCCCCCGCGCAGAAGGGTATACTCATTTGCACGGCGTCGGGAGTTTGGAAGAAGCATTGTAAAAACTGGATTTTTGAAAGGGTGATGCGCGAAAAAAGGGACATGCAGGAGGGTATACCCTCTTGCGCACCCCCCTGTAAAAATTTTCGAGGAATTTTCCTCAAGATAAAGAATCAGCTTTTTAATTGGATTCTATATTTTTGAATTCTACATCATTCAAGCGGCTTTGCGCAAGCCCTTGGAGAGGAATCGGCCCGGCGCCGTCATATATACTGCTGAACACCAATAGGAACATTGATGTTAATATTATGATGTTAATATTGTGCTGTTAATGTTTCGACGCACCCCACACATGAAAGGGAGTAACACCGCTTATGGCGCAGCATTGTACGATGCGAATCAAGAATGCGGACAGAACTCCGGCGGATGTCCGCGCCGCTGAGGACGCGCTCAAAAAGAGGCTCGAACAGCAGGAACTCATGTCGGCGCTGTCGTTGAGTTTCATTTCCACCGAGGACATTTCCGTACTGATCTCCCGTACGCTGCGTATGACGGGCGAGTTTCTCGGCGTTTCCCGCATGATCGTCGCGGAACCCGACCAGGCGGGCGGGCTCACCCGACCCCTTCACTCCTGGTTTCGGACGGAAGACATCTGCCCGGCCCCGACCAACGCCGACGTCGGCCCTCTGATCGCCGACAGCTTTCCGAATTTTTCCGCGCAGGGAGAGTTCGTCCCCTGTATCTGCTGCGACGATGTTTCGGCCGACCCGCGGTATGCCGTTCTGCAAAAAATCGGAATCAGGGCTTTCGTTTGGGTGCCCCTGTACGTCTCGAACAGACTCTGGGGAGTCCTCAGCATCGAGGACTGCGCCGCGCCGCGCGTCTGGAGCGACAGCGACGTCCACCTGATCGGACTCATCGGCAATGTCGTCACGGGCGCGGTGACGCGGAACGCCACGGAACGGAAACTCCTGCAGCTGTCCTCGATCGTCGAGAAATCCCCGCAGTTCATCTGCTGTCTCAGCATGGACGGCACGTTCGAGTACGTCAACGAGGGCGCGTCGCGGATGTCCGGCTACTCCGACGAGGAACTGCTGGAGAGCGGCGCGGGGCTCATTTTCGGCAAAGACGTCCGGGATCAGATGGAGAAAAAGTTCGGCTTTGCCTTCAAAAAAAACGCATTAGACCGTTTTCTGATGGGAATGCAGTTCCGCGCCGGCGGACAGGAGGAGAAAGAAGAGAAAGAAGAGAATAAAAGGGAAGAAAATGAAGAGAACAAAGAGAACGGAGCGAAGGGCGGGGAAGAGCCGGCGTTTGTCGTGCCCATGAGGGCCAAAGGCGGGAAAATGCGGCAATTGCAGCTCTCCGTCTTCCCTCTGGGCAAGGACTGCGCGGGCGCCATCGGAATCGACGTGACGGAACAGATACGTCTGCAGAAGGAGCTTCTCAAGGCCAAAGAGCAGGCGGAACACTCCAACGCCGCGAAGAGCGAGTTCCTTTCCCGCATGTCCCACGAGATACGCACGCCGATGAACGCCATCATCGGCATGATGAACATCGGCCGGGCCGCGCGGGAAATCGAGCGCAAGGATTACTGCCTGGAGAAGATCGACGAGGCTTCGACGCACCTGCTGGGGGTCATCAACGACATTCTCGACATGTCCAAAATCGAGGCGGGCAAGTTCGGGGTCTCCCTGACGGAGTTCGACATGAAGAAAATGCTCCGGCGCGTGACGGACGTCGTCGGATTTCGCATGGAGGAAAAGAAGCTCCGCTTCTCGGTGAACCTCTCGGAAGACCTCCCGGCGTTCATCGTCTCCGACGACCAGCACCTCGCTCAGGTTCTCGCCAACCTGCTTTCGAACGCGGTCAAGTTCACTCCCGAAGGGGGTTCCATCACGCTGTCGGCGCGGCCGTCCGCGCCTTCGCCGGACGAGGACGCGGAATCGCTCACCCTGGAGTTCGCCGTGGCCGACACGGGCATCGGCATTTCCCCCGAAAACCAGGCCAAGCTGTTTCAGTCTTTCGAGCAGGCCGACGGCGGCATTTCCCGCAAATACGGCGGCACCGGACTCGGCCTCGCCATTTCCAAACGCATCGTCGAGCTTTTGGGCGGCAAGATATGGGTCGAGAGCGAGGAAGGCAAGGGTTCCAGCTTCATTTTCCGCGTCGAGGTCCTGCGCGGCGAGAACAGAGAGAGCTGCGGCGGCCTTTCCCCCGGCGCCGACATCTCCCCGAACCCGCCTGAAGCGGGCGCCGCCGATCTGAAGGATCGCTTCAAAGGCAGGAATATCCTTCTGGCGGAGGACATCGAGATCAACCGCGAGATCGTCGTCTCCCTTCTGGAAGAAACGGGCGTCGTCATCGACGGCGCAGAGAACGGCAGAAAAGCTCTGGAGGCCTTCAGGGACAACCCGTGGAAGTACGACATGATCTTCATGGACATCCACATGCCCGAAATGGACGGATACGAAGCGACCCGCGGCATCCGCGCGCTGGACGTTCCCCGCGCGAAAGACATCCCGATAGTGGCGATGACCGCCAACGTATTCCGCGAGGACATCGAGCGGTGCCTTGCCGCCGGCATGAACGACCATCTCGGCAAGCCCGTGGACTTCGGCGAAATCGTGGGAAAACTCTTCAAATATATAAGCTAGTTATAAAATATATAAGTGAGTCATAAACTGATTATGCACGAATCATGAAAAAGGTCGAAAACAGAGAAACAGGGGAAAGAAGAGACTCGGAAGCGGCCGGGGAGGCCCTAGCGGCCCTGGATGCCCTGGCGGCCCGGCCGTACCGCTGGGGGCTGGCCTTTTACAGGCTGGGCATTTCCGCGTTCTTCGCGGGAGGCGGACTGGCCTGGCTCAAGAGGAAGTACAAGGTCGGCATCGGCGAGCGGATGGGGCGGATGGGGGCGGAAGTGCCCAAAAACGCCCTCTGGGTACACGCGGTTTCGGTGGGGGAGGTGCAGTCCGCGCTTGCCCTGCTCGGCGCGGCCCGGAAGGCGCCGCTGCCTCAAATCCTGTCCACCGTGACCGTGACCGGGCGGGCGATGGCGGAAAGGCTGGCGCCCGCGGCGGCCGCGATCTACAGCCCGTGGGACGTCCCGCGCTTCGTGCGCCGCGCGCTCGACGCCCTCGCGCCCAGAGCCTACGTCGCGATGGAGACGGAACGCTGGCCCGCGATGCTGGCGGAGCTGCAGGCGCGGAAAATTCCCGCCTTCCTCGTCAACGGACGGCTTTCCGACAGGAGCGCGAGGCGGCTTCTGGGGCAGAAAGCCTTCTGGCGCGGCGTACTCTGCTGTTTCGAGCGGCTGATGGTCCGGTTCGAGTCCGACAGGGAAAAGTTCATGGCGCTGGGCGTTCCGGCTCGTAAAATCGTCGTGACGGGCGACTGCAAGGTGGACGCGATGCTCCTGCGCCGGTCCGCGGCGGACACCGAAAAATGGAGGTCTCTGCGGAGGGAGGACGGCCCCCTGTTCCTGGCGGGCAGCACCCACGAAGGCGAGGACGAGATCGTCCTCTCGGCCTTTGAAAAGGTGCGGCGGACGCACCCCCGGGCGCGGCTTCTCATCGCGCCCCGCCACCCCGAGCGGGCGCCCTCCGTCGCGGAGGCGGCCCTTCGCCGCGGGAGGACGGACTGGAAGACGAACTGGAAGACGGACCTTTTCTCGCGTCTGACGCCCGGATGGGATGTGGCCGTGGTGGACCGGATCGGAGTGCTGTTCGAGCTTTACGCCGCGGCCGACGCGGCGTTCGTCGGGGGCAGCCTCGTGCCCCGCGGAGGGCAGAATCTGATGGAGCCCGCCCTGTTCGGCATTCAGGTGACGCACGGCCCGGACATGGCCGATTTCCCCGACGCCCCCCGCATGGACGCCCTCGGGGCTTCCCTCGAGGTCGGCGGCGCGGAGTCCCTCGCCGAAGCGTGGCTCCGCTCTTTGGATCCGGACGGGAAGGAACGGACGCGCCGGGCCTGCGAAACCTGCTTCGCCTCCGTCGGCGGCGCGGCCTCACGCAGCTGGGCGGTTATCGAAAGCTATTTGCAGCCGATACCCTGAGGAAGGCCAAAGGTAACCGTTCAAGCTCAGGGGGCGGAGCTGTCAAGCGTCAGGGAAAATGTCGCTGTTCGTCAGTGATAATGTCCGGGCGGGACGGGATCGGGCGGCCGGCGGAACGGCCCGAGGCAACGGGAGGTTCCCCCCTTTTGGAGGAACCTCCCGTTCATGGCCGTCTTCTTACCGTTTCAGCGCGCGCTTTTCCGCGCGGCCAAGCACGCCGCCAAGACCGCCAGCGTTGCCAGCCCCGTGCCGAAGCCCGCGTCGCAGCCGCCGCCTTTTTCCACCACCACCGGGTCAGGCGGCTCGTTGTACATGCGGCGGTTCTCTTCCGGGATCGACTTGAACGTGACGGGCGGGTCGAAGGTCTGCAGGTGCATCGTGTCACTGTCTCCGTGCCTGAACTCGATCTGCGAGACGGACAGCAGATTCTTCAGCGCGTTCTCGTCCTCCGCCGTTCC
>JAISMH010000130.1 GCA_031276855.1 Synergistaceae bacterium | reverse complement strand
TCATGTTCGAGTCGATCCCGGAAGAGAACCGCCGCATGTACAACGAGCCGCCGGAGCCTGTGGTGGTGGAAAAAGGCGGCGGCTGCGACGCGGGCTTCGGCGCGGGGCTGACAACGCTGACGGTTCTGGCGGCGTGCCTGGCCGCGCGGAAAAGCGCGGCGAAAAAGACGCGCTGAAATAGGAAAAAAATTAAGAAGACAGTTTGATGCGTCTGCCCTGCTTGAACGGATACGCCACATTGAGGGGCGAGGGTGCGCAAAAGGGGAATCGTTGTAATCTCAGCTCAACGGCAAAAGAAACGCCCGCCCCGCGCTTCGGCGCGGGGCGGGCTCTTGCCGGGCGGCAAATCAGCCGCCGCTTTGCCCTGCCTGAAAGATACGGCGCGGCATATCCTCAGACGGCCGCGGCAGCTTTGCCGGCGGGCGCGTCTTCCGCGGGGCCCTGCCGGTTGGGTTGGTTGGGTTTGATGTACTTTTCCATGTCCTCCATGGAAATGCGCGTCAGGGCCGAGGCCGGCAGGGAGGCCAGGAGCTTCCAGGACATGTCGAGGGACAGCCCTATATCCCGGTTCTCGTCCTTCGCCTGGTTGATGTAGGTCTTCTCGAACGCCTCGCCGAAGGCAAGGTACGCCTTGTCCTCGTCCCCCAGTTCGTCTCCGCCCACGACCTCGGCCAGGGCCTTGACCTCCTGCACGCGGCTGTAACAGGCGAAGAGCTGGCTCGACACGCTCGGATGATCCTCGCGCGTGTACCCTTTGCCGATGCCGTCCTTCATCAGGCGCGACAGGCTCGGCAGAGGGTCGATGGGGGGATAGACGCCCCGAGCGTCCAGCTCGCGGGAAAGCACGATCTGGCCCTCCGTGATGAAGCCCGTCTGGTCGGGCACGGGGTTCGTAATGTCGTCGTTGGGCATGGTCAGAATGGGCAGAAACGTGATGCTGCCCTCTTTGCCCTTGAGAACCCCGGCGCGTTCGTAGAGCGACGCCAGGTCGCTGTAGAGGTAAGACGGGTAGCCCTTGCGGCTGGGGATTTCCCCGCGGCTGACCGAGAGTTCGCGCAGCGCCTCGCAGTAGCTGGTGATGTCCGTGATGATGACCAGCACGTGCATGCCCAGGTCGAAAGCGAGGTACTCCGCCGCCGTCAGGGCGTAGCGCGGGGTGGCGATGCGCTCGATGACGGGGTCGTCCGCGAGGTTCTGGAAGAGGACCAAGTTCGTCCCGCGCCGGGACAGAGACGAGGCGAAGGCCGCCGCGTCGTCGTGCTTGATGCCCACGCCGGCGAACACCACGGCAAAATTCTCGGTCCCCACGAGGCGCGCCTGAGAGGCTATCTGTATGGCAAGCTGATTGTGCGGAAGGCCGTTGCCTGAAAAAATCGGCAGCTTCTGCCCGCGGATCAGGGTCATCAGAACGTCGATCGTCGAGAAGCCCGTGTTGATGAAATCGCGCGGGTAGACGCGCGCCATGGGGTTCATGGGCGAGCCGTTGATGTTGCGCTTGATGTCGCTGTAGATGGGGCCGCTGCCGTCGAGGGGCCGCCCCAGGCCGTCGAAGGTCCGCCCCAGAATGGAGGGCGAGAGGGCGATCTCCAGCGGACGCCCCAGGAAACGGGCGCGCGACGTGGCGGGCACGAGCCCCTCCGTCCCCGCGAAAACCTGCACCATGACGGCGTCCTCTCCGATCATGACGGCGCGCCCCAGCCGGGCCTCACCCCCGCCGGGCGGCAGAATCTCCACGACCTCGTCGTAGCCCACGCCCGGAATGCCCTTCAGCATCACGATCGGGCCGTTTATTTTGTCTATTCCCGTGTACTCCGTGAGGGCCGCCATTTACACCCCTCTCCCTTCCTGTGCCGGTGCCGGTGCCGGTTCCGCTTCTTCTTCGCCGCCTCCCGCCAGACGTTCGCTGCCGACCTTCGCGAGGCGCTCCCGGAGGCGTTTCGCCAGAGACTCGAAACCGGCCTTGTCGTCCGCGGCGAGCTCCCGGACGTGCGTCAGCTCGATCAGTTCCTTCATTCTGCGGATAAGGGACAGGGGACATCCCCCGGCGACGAGCTTCTTCGCCTGATTGTGAAAATCCAGAATCATCTTCAGAATCATGATCCCCTTCTCGGGAGGACAGAACGAGTCCTGGCTGAAGGAGTTCTGCTGCAAATAGCCGTTTTTCAGAAGCGAGGCCGTCAGCGCGACCAGACGCTGGCTATCGGGCAGAACGTCCTCGCCCATCAGGCGGATGGTCTGCTGAACCGTGTCGTCCTCGGCCAGAACGGCGCGCGCCTCGCCGCGGAGCGCGGACCACGACGGGTCGACGTGCTGGTGGTACCAGTCCTCGACCTCCTCCGCGTACTCGCTGTAGGAGTCCGTCCAGCTGATCGCGGGGAAGTGCCGGGCGTGGGCCAAAGAGGCGTCCAGCGCCCAGAAGCAGCGGATGAACCGCTTGGTGTGGCGCGTGACGGGTTCCGTAAAGTCGCCGCCGGGCGGAGAGACCGCGCCGATGACGCTGATGCTGGCCGTCTGGTCGCCGAATGTCCGCACCTTGCCCGCGCGCTCGTAGAATTCCGCCAGGCGCGTCGCCAGATAGGCGGGAAAGCCCTCCTCGGCCGGGATCTCGCCCAGACGCCCAGAGAGCTCGCGCAGGGCCTCGGCCCAGCGGCTGGTGGAGTCGGCCATCATGGCGACGTCGTAACCCATGTCGCGGTAATACTCCGCGATCGTGATGCCCGTGTAGATGCTGGCCTCCCGCGCGGCGACCGGCATGTTCGACGTGTTGGCGATCAGGATGGTGCGCTGCATCAGGGGTTTTTTGGAGTACGGATCCTCCAGGGAGGGGAACTCTTCCAGCACCTGCGTCATTTCGTTGCCGCGCTCGCCGCAGCCGATATAGACCACGACCCTGGCGTCGCTCCACTTCGCCAGCTGGTGCTGCGTGACGGTCTTGCCCGTGCCGAAGCCGCCGGGGATGGCGGCCACGCCGCCCTTCGAGATGGGAAACAGCCCGTCGATCACGCGCTGTCCCGTGATCAGCGGCTCGTCGGGCAAAAGGCGCTCTTTATAGGGCCGCGGCGTACGAACCGGCCAGTAGTGGTACATCATCACGGGCGTGACTCCGCTCGCGCCCCGGACGCGGGCCACGGGGTCGGAGGTCCTGTAATAGCCGGGCGCGGCGATGAACTCGACCTCACCCTCGACTCCGCGCGGGACGACGACGCGGTTTTCGATCAAATCCGTCTCCTTGACCGCGGCGACGGCCATGCCGGGCGAAACGGTGTCGCCGACCTTGCAGAGCGGGGTCACCTCCCAGGAACGCCCCATGTCGATGGGGTCGAGGTGCGTTCCCCGGGCGAGAAACCCTCCTTCCGCCTCCATCAGGCGGTCCAGAGGACGTCCGATGCCGTCGATAATGTGCCCGAGCAGCCCCGGCCCCAGGCAGACGGACAAAGGCCGGCCCAGCCCCCGGATGGGCTCTCCCACCCGGACGCCGGTGGTGTCCTCGTAGACCTGAATGATGCTCGTGTCTCCGTCCATCTGAAGGATCTCTCCCGTCAGGCCCAGCTCCCCCACCTGCACGAGTTCGCGCATGGCGAAATGGGACATGCCCGAGCCTCGCACGACAGGCCCGTTGATCATCGTGATCACGCCCGGCTTTTCTGTCCCCGTTTTTTCGGACCCCGTATTCTGCGGGTTCGGATAATTTGTGTCGGCTTTTTCGAATCTCTCCATACTTGCATCTACCGCCTTATACCAATTTGTAATGAAAGGCCTGACGCTGGAACAGTCAAAGACCGTGGTTTCAGGCACCTGGTATTGTTAAGGGAGGTACGGGGCATGTCCAAGCGCTTCATCCTATAACTCGGCCAGCACGGCCCTCGCCACGTCGTCCGCCATTTCCTCGGCTTTGGACTTCCAGTCGGCGACCACCTGCCATTTTTCTTCCTCCGAGTACAGAACCGCGCCGCCGATGATCGGCGCGGCTTCCGCGTCGAACGCGATGTCGAGCTCCGGAAAACGCGACTTCAGGGCGCGCGCGACGGCCTCCCCATACGGCGCGTCGTCCGCGCGGAGACGCATTTTCACCTTTTGGCTCTTCGGAAACCGCTCGCACACCTCGGCGGCCACGCCCGTGAGGATCGCGTCGTAGTCGGGGCGCTTCGCGAGATCGACCAGCGCATCCTGAAAGGCCAGCAGGGCGCTCCGAATCAGGTCGCTCTGCAGGCGCAGGCGATCCCTGTCGCGCGCGCTCTCGGCCTCGGCCATCTGGCGCGACGCTATCTCGCGGGCCCGCTTCGCCGCGTCGGCCTTGATCCCGGCGACCATCGCGTTCAACTGCCGCGTCTGCTCGTCCGTCCATTTTTCGGCCTCCGCCTTCGCCTCCGTCAAAATACGCTCCCGCGCCAGATCGCCTTTTTGCAGAATAATGAACTGAAGCTCGGACAGCTTCTTCTTTTCGTCGTAAGTAATGCTTCCCGCGGAACTTCGCGCGTCACCCGCGGCCTTGCTGGCTTCAGGCTTCGCGTCCCGCGCCGTTTGCTGCGTCATTCCAACTTCACCCCTATCGCCTCGCGGATGTACCGGCTCAGGAAATCTTGGCCGCGCCTGGTTCCATGACGATCCGGGATCTCGACCAAAAGCGGAAGGGCACCCCCTGAGCGCATCTCCCGAACCTTCTCGGGGACGCTTTCCGCCGCAAGTTCCGTCATGAGAAGGATACCCAGATCCTTCTGCTTCAGGGCGGCGGCAAGTGCCTTCGCCGTCTCCTCCGGTCCGTGAGCCACGACGCCCCCGATGCCCGCGAGTTGCAAAAGCACCAGGGTGTCGTGGTTGTCGCTGATCAAAAAAGCTCTCATAGTCTGAAAAATAGTCTGAAAAACTGCCTGTAACGCAACGAAAAGCCTACACTTTGCCCAAAATGAAAAGGGATATGACCAGGCCGTAAATCGCGATGCCCTCCGCCAGTCCCATGTAAATCAGCGTGGTGCCGAACAGCGCGGGCTTCTCCCCGACGACCCCGAGGGCCGCCGCCCCGACGAACGCGACACCGACCCCCGCGCCGATGCAGGCCAGCCCCGTGGAAAGCGCCGCCCCGATCAGACCCAACCCCGTCGCGGCGGTGGCGGCCGCCGCCGGCTGCGATCCTTCGGCCGCGAAGACGGCCGTCGCGGAAAAAAGCAGGGTCAGAAAGGCGAACGCCATCGCCGCCCCCAGATACGCCCTCGGCGCGCGGAGCGTCCTCCCGCTCCTCCCCGCCCAAAATCCCGCGCCGATCAGCGCCGCCGTGGAAACACAAAGAACAGTCAATCCCAACATCATGCCTTGTCTCCCTTCGTAAACTCGGAAAAGAGCCGCGGGGATTGGCCCCGCACCCCACTCAAGGGCCGCGGGCCCTTGAGAATCCCTTTTATCGTGAAGCCCGGAGAGAAAAAAAGAAAAAAAGAAAAAAATACAAAAATGCAACCTCCCGAGCCACTCAAACAAACTCTCGTTCAGCCTCTCATTTTTCCCAGAGAACCGGCGCGAACGGGCGCCCTCCGCCCCGGTAGAATTTTCCGAAGAACTCGTAATACTCCAGGCGGAGGGTCTGGATAAAGACGATCATCCCTTCGAGCGCGACGATCACGAGATGCCCGATCACCATGATGAACGCGTGATAGAGCCTCCCGCCGGGGGCGTTTTCAACCATGTCCCCCAGCATGAGCACGGCCCCGCAAAGCCCCGCGTGGTTCAGGGCGAAGGCCGCCAGGCGAACGAAGGACGCGGTGTTGCTGATAAAATTCAACATTGCGTGGAAGACCGAAAAGACGTGAACGACACCCCCCTCGTCCACCGTTTCGCCGTGGAAAAAGAAACCGGCGATCCCGTTGCCGCAAAGCATCAGCAAAAAGAGAACCCCCATGATGACGGCAAAAACTCCCGTGCCGAGCGCCGCGCCCGGAAGCGCCCCCGCAGCGGCCGCGGCCTGAAGCACCGCCAGCCAGTAGAACAGAAGCCCCGTCACCCCCTCCGGGCTGAACAGAACCTCTCCCCATTCCCTTTTGCAGGCGGCGTTGTATATTCTGAAAGCGATACCGAGCGAAAGGAAAACGATTCCCACCCCGATGGATACGGGCAAAATCGAGTTCACGTCCCGCATCGGGGACAGCCAAAGCGGATGGATAAGCGACTCGTCGCCGAATACGCTGCCGTAAAGGAAGCCGAACAGGACGGAAAAAAGCCCCGCAATCCGCATGACGGACGCGATCGCGCCCCCCATGATTTTCTTTTTCTCAAGAAAGCGCGTCCCCAAAATCAGGGCGATCCCGTGCCCGACATCCCCGAACATGAAACCGAAGAAGAAACAAAAGCTCACCGCCACGACAAACGTCGGGTCGAGCTCGCTGTAGGAGGGCAGACTGTAAAGGCGGACGATTTCCTGAAAACGGCGGATCAGCGGCAGATTGCGCAGGAGTGTCGGAAGCTCGTTCCCCGCCCTTTCAAGCGCGCTGCCGCTCTCCGCGTTCAGAAGGGCGTGAGGGGCCTTTTGCGCGGTCACGACGCGCACGTCGTTGTAGCTGTCCCAGGGAATCCAGCCCGTCAGAGCGGTCATGCCGGCCAGTTCCCCGCGGAACCGGCACAGCGAAGCGACACGCTGCTTCGCGTACACCGCGGCGCAGAGCTTGTCGATTTCTGCGCGGTTGTCCGAGAGATAGCGCCAAGGCATCGCCCGGCACCGCTCGATTTCCGATTCGACGGCTTCGAGCTGGTAGCGGACCGCGTCCGCGCTGTCGTATCGGCCGTACTCCTCCGGCCGGACGGGGACGAGGCGCATGTGAACCGCGGAGAAAATTTTGTTCATGTCCTCGTGATATTCTCTCTCGTAGAAAACGACGGCCGTGACCCTGTCCGTCTCCTCGATCAGCGGAACGACGAGGATCGGCGCGGCGAGGCCCGTCTCCCGGAGACGCCGCCAGTTTTCGTTTGAAAGCGTGCCGATGGCCGTGCGCACGGAGAAGGCACGGGAAAAATCCGAAAGGCTCCGGCCCGTTCCCCGAATGGCGTCGCCGAACGCCAGCATGGCGCGCCACTTTTCCCGCTCCTCCCGGAGGCCGGAGAGTTCCTTGTTCCACGCGTCCACCGTGCTTTCCAGCGCGGCGACCCGCTCCTCCAGCTCCTGCAGGGAAAGCGAAGGAAGGCGGTCGGCAAACGGCCGCTCGGGAATGGGCAGACCCGACTCCCGCAGAAGTCTGTTCAATCTTTCCAGAAGAGCGTCGTAAGCGTTTCCTCTGGAGGTTTGAAAACGACTGTTCAGAGGACGCCCCTCCATCATGACTTCCAACGGCATCGGCTCGAAAATTCCCATACCCAAAAGCGCCAGGGCGACGTTCTCGATCTCCTCCGCCGGGCCGACGAACGACACCCCCAACATTCCTACGACAGCCACGATTCAGTCAATCCCCTTTCCCAAGGACCGGATCAGGATCAGGTCGATTTTACTTCTGTCGAAGCCGTAGCGCACCGCCTCCGTAATGGCGACGATATCCCGAACCTCGAATTCCCTGAGCATCAGATAGGCGGCCACGTTCTGGAACCCCAAAGCCCCGGACATGAAGACGCGGCCCACGACGGACAAAAGCCGTCTGTAGAAGCGGCGCTCCACCGCGGCCTCGCGCAGGCCCGCGTCCTCTTCGGAAGCCGCTCCGCCGGACGAATCCGCGTCCTCGCGCGGGGCCGGCCCGCCCCCGAACACGGCGGCGTAGGGCGTACCCGCCAGCGTCGGCGCGAACGCCTCGGGAGGCGCGAAAGCCGCTTTCGTCAAAAGCCCGAAATCCACCCGGTAACGGGCCTTCAGAATCAGAGTCAGAGACTCCTCCGGCGACATGCCGAAAAAACGGCGCGCGCGGTAAATCCAGTACAGGTTGAGCAGATCGACGCGCGTCCCCACCAGGGCGCGCATCATACGCCCCTCCTCGCCGCCCAGGGCCGCCGCCGCCGCGTAGAGCGAGTCGAAGTAACAGCGGTCCAAAATCATGCCCAGCGCGAACATCGTCTTCTGGAACTCGGGGCCGCGGTCCGCCAGCACACTTTCGAGCCCCGCGGGAATGCCCTCGGAGAGCGCCGCGCGCAGGGACTCCTTTTTCACGGACGCGAGAATGTCCCTCAGAGAGGAACTCGACAGCAGCTTCTCCTGATCCACCAGGGTCAGCTGAAAGTCGGACACGATATCGAGCATCCTGTCCGGGGAGAGCTGCTCCCGCTCCGCCGTCCTCATCTTGAACCGGAGGTGCTCCTTGATCATGGCGATATCGAAGCTTTCGAGCCACAGGTCGAGCAGCTTCCTGTCCTCGAGGTTCGCGTAGTGCCGAAAGGCCACCCCTTCCGCCAGGACGGAGACGTTCAGCAGAAACTCGAGTTCGCTGCGCCGCATGTTTTCAAGGGAAACACCCTTCAGAACGGCGGCGTAGGAGGTCTCCCCCAAACGGAGGGCGACGTCGCCCACCGTCGTCTGCTCCAGAAGCAGCCTCAGATCCTCGCGGCTGAGAAGCGTGCCCTTGCGGACCTTGGCCTTGGAGGACTCCGCGATGCGCCCGCCCACGGGAAAAGCCATTATAAGAACCTCGCCGCCGGGCTTTTCGTTATCGGGCTTTTTATTATCGAGCTTTTCATCGGGGTTCTCCGTGAGGCGAGTACCTGGCGTACCGATCCGCAACGCCTTCGGCCAGTTTGGCGATCAGCGCGGGCGACCGGGCCTCGAAATTTTCCCGCATCTTCGCCCGCCCCGCCTTCGCCAGCTCCGAAACGTGCAGGGCCTCCTCCTCCGCGGTCTGACGCGCCGACTCCACCTGAACCCGGGCGTCCGTGCGCGCGGCGTTCAAAAGCGCCTCCTGCGTCTGAGCGAATTTATCGTGCGCCTTCTGGATGATGGCCTTCGCCTCCTGCTCCGCGGAAGCGCGCATCTCCAGAGCCTCGTCTTCGGACTTCAGAAGAGCCTCGAGAACTTCCGGCAATTTCAAAATTTTTTTCCTCCGTTTCGTAAATCTTAAATTCTTAACTTCAGGCTCATCAGAGGGGCGGCGGGGCGGCAAATCCGTCCTGTCCCCGGTCTTTAACGTTTAACGGCTAGACAGCTTGATGCGGGTCAGGTCCTCCCGCTCGTTTTCGTCAAGCGCCGCCGCGATGAGCTTGATCTGGCGCTCGCTGCGCGGGATGAACACTTTTTCCAGGGCGTTCACACGCCGCAGCGTTTTCCGTATCTGGACGGCCAGCCGGTACACGCTCGTCTCCACCTCGGCCAGACGGGCGATCAAAGACGCGATCCGGCGGGCGTTGACATAGGCGTTGTCCAGCACGGAAGACGTCCCCATCACGGCTCCGCCCAGGGAGTAAATCGGAGCGATGTTCGGCTCCAGGCGGTCCACTTCGGGGACATCGATGCCCATGATCGAGCGAAGGCGCACGACAAAGCGGTTCTCCTCGGGAACGGCAAAGGCGGTTTTCTCCACGCTGTCGATTCCCATGGCGATATTCGCCATCTGAAGGCTGAAATAAGCCTCGCCGAAAACGGAGTTCATGCTCTCCTGAACTTCGCGGACCGCTCTGAGGCGTCCCATGAGCTCGTTCATGAGAATTCTGCGCTTCTGCTCCAGAAGGTCGTGTCCGCGTCTTGCCAGCTTGAGGGCGGACTGGATACGGGTCATACCGCTCCGCGTCGCCGCTGTTTTATTAGCCATTCTGCACCTCTGCGATCCTGCGGACGCGAGAACTTTTCGGAATTTCCGCGAAAATCTCCAATTTTCCGCAAAAACCCCTGCGTCCGATTTTGGGTGATTATAGCGCATCCGCCCTCCATTAGCCAGCGCAGATTCGCCTGACTGTCACCCGTCCGTGATCGAACCGGACACCCGCTGTACATTTCCCCGCGCGCCGGGTGCGGTTACTTTTTCAATCGACCCTGCCGGCGGCGTTTTCGACTTTCAGCGGCGGGATCGGCATATTTGGGCGCAGCGCGTTCGGGCCCACTCCAGAATGTCCAGCGCGCCGCGCAGGGAGCGGGGCGCGGCGCCGGAATAGGCGGCCATCGTCTCCTCCACGACCTCGGAAATGGCCGTAAACGAAATTTCCTTTTTCATAAAGCTCTCGACGGCGACCTCGTCGGCCCCCACCAGAAGGGCCGGGCAGGCGCCGCCCTTTCTCAGGGCTTCCTTCGCGATCCGCAGCGCCGGAAAACGCCTCTCGTCCGCCATGTCGAAAGAAACGCGCCGGCCGGAAAGCTCCGGGCGGAAGCGCGGAGTTTCAAAGGGCCCAGCCCCGGAGGGCGGAAGGCGCTCCGGCCAGAACAGACACGACGCTGCGGGAAGGCGCATGTCCGGCTCCCCCGCCAGCATTTTGACGCAGCCGTCCTCGAACTCCACCAGCCCGTGAACGAACGAGCCCGGCGAGACCAGAGCCTCGACCTGAGACGGCTCGAGGCCGAACAGAACAGCGGCCTCGAGCAGCTCGATTCCCTTGTTCATCAGAGTGGCGCTGTCGATGCTGATCTTCGCGCCCATGTTCCACACGGGGTGTTTCAGCGCCATTTCCGGCGTGACGGTCTCGAGGGCCTCGAAGCTCCAGTCGCGGAAGGGCCCCCCCGACGCCGTCAGGTAGATTTTGCGCGGCTTCCCCGCCTCCCCCTGAAGGCACTGCCAGACGGCGTTGTGCTCGCTGTCCAGCGGACGGAGCTGGCCGCTTCCCCGAACCAAAGGCATGACCCACGCCCCGGCCACGACAATGCTCTCCTTGTTCGCCAGGGAGACCTCCTTGCCGGACTCCAGGGCGGCCTGCAGAGCCCCGATGGCCGCCGTCCCGGAAGAGGCAAAGACGACATGGTCGATCTCCGGGTCGCGCGCTATCCGATCCAGCCCGTCCGCGCCGAAAAGGACGGAGGGAGGGGCGGAAGATTCTTCGGGCGGCGTCAGGGCAAGCCGCCCGAGCGCGGCGGCGGCCTCCGCCCCGGCCATGCAGAGCGTCTCCGGCCCGAACTCGCGGGAGAGGGAGGCCAGCTTCTCCGCGTCCTTCCCCGCCGCCAGAGCCGCGACCCGCACGCGATCCGGGTGCCGCCGGCAGACGTCCAGCACCGAAGACCCCACGCTGCCGGTCGCCCCGACGAGCGCAACGCGCTTTCGGGCGGTTTCCGCTCTCGTTCTGTCTTCGCTCATTCCAGAAGCACTCCGAAAAGAAGGTAGGTCAGGAGGCCGTTGATCAGGATGCTGTCAAACCGGTCGAGGACGCCGCCGTGCCCCGGAATCAGCCGGCCCGCGTCCTTGGCGCCCGTTTCGCGCTTGATGAGCGACTCGGCCAAGTCGCCCAGCTGCCCGGCGAAGGCGCAGATCAGGCCGATCAGAAACAACGGAAACGGCGGCTGCTGCTGATAAAAAATGAGCAGGGCGTTCATCAGGATGCTGCCGAGAGCGCCGCCGATGAAGCCCTCCCACGTCTTGTTCGGGCTGACGTTTTCGCATAAAGGCACCTTTCCCCACCGGCGTCCCACCAGATAGGCCGTCACGTCGCAGCTCCACGTGCAGGCGAAGAGAGAAACGAGGACGAGGCGGCCCGTCGGCAGGTTGTGCAGCAAAATCAGGCACGTCCAGGGAACGACGATAAAGAGTATCCCCGAAAGCGAGGCTCCGGCGTTTCCCACGGCGTGGCTGACCCCGCGAACCTGGCGGCGGACGATCTCGATCATCAGAATGGAGTACACGGTCAGGGAGAGAATCAAAGCGATGGAAACGGGCCTCACCCCTTCGGCCGAGGAGAAAATCACGGCCAGGGCGGCGATGTAGCCCACGCCCCGCGAAATGCGGAACTGTCTCGAAAGGAGGCGGTAGTACTCGGAAAGCGACAGGAGCGCCAGCAGCGTGGCCACCAGAAGCCACACCCGGCCGCCCTGCCAAATGCCGCCCAAAATGCCGCCGACGACGGCGAGCCCGCTGAAAAACCGCAGGACGGCGTTTTCATGTCTGCGCGCGGCGTTCACGGCGCCGCCTCTTTTTTTTGTACCGGGCAGGGACCGGAGCGGTAACGGCCGAAACGCTCTTTCAGCGTCTGAACGTCCTGCCACGTCAGGTCTTTCGGGCTCCCTTTCCTGCGGGATTCGTCGCGCAGAAGATAGCTCGGGTGAAACATGGGGAAAACCTCGATGCCCCTCCATTCGAGCCACCGGCCCCGGAGCGCGGTGATGCCCTCCGTCGTCTTCAGAATCCACTTCGCCGCCGTGCCGCCCAGGCAGACGAGAATCTTCGGACGCAGCAGAAGGAGCTGCGCCTCCAGCCAGTCCCCGCACCGCATCATCTCCTCCGTCGAGGGAACCCGGTTCCCGGGGGGGCGGCACTTGACGACGTTGGTGATGAAGACCTCCTCGCGCGAAATTCCGCCCGCCGTGAGGATGCGGGTCAGAAGCTGCCCGGCCCTCCCCACGAAGGCCAGTCCCTGCAGGTCCTCGTCCTCGCCGGGCCCCTCGCCCACGAAGACGAGGGGCGTCTCGGCGGTTCCCTGTCCGAATACCGTGTTCGTGCGCGTGCGGCACAGTTCACACCCCGCGCAGGAGGCCACGCGGGTTCGCAGTTCCTCCCACGCGGCGGCCCGCTTCGCGCCGCCCGCGTCCGCCGCGCCGTTTTCGGTCTTTTCAACGTTCTTTAAGTTCTCCAAAGTCTTCAAGTTCTCCAAACGATATCCGCCCTTCGCGATGCTCAAAACGCCGTCATTATACCTCAAACCCCGCGGGCGCGGATTCGCAAGTCCGATTGACGGCCGTATTGTTCGCAAAGCGGACAATATTTATTTAATCAGTAAGGTTTATTTTGAATTCGGCGATTATTTGCGGAAGCCTTCGCCAAAAGTGAAAAAACTAATGTAGAATGTCTATTGTATCTATCCTAAGCTGGAGGAGTTGGTTCAAGTGGAAGTATTGAAGTTTTTTGGCGTGAGCAACGCGGTCGACATCGGCACGGGGCTTCTGGCGGTCGTCGTGCTGGCCTACGCGATCGGGGATTACGTCGCAAGCAAGACCAAGGCCCTTTTTTCCATGATTTTCGTCACGGGCGCAGTCTTCCTCGTCGCGTTCTGGGTAGGGCTGCCGACGACCATTTTCAAGACCACGGCGCTGGACCCCTATTTCGGATTCGTCATGCCGTTCATCCTCGTCCACATGGGGACCCTGATGAAGGTCAAAAGCCTGCTCAACGAATGGAAAACCGTCACCGTCGCCTTCCTGGGGCTGGTCGGCCTTTCCGCCGGGCTCTACTTCATAGCGGGGCCGCTGGTCGGGCACATCATGGCCCTCACGGCGGCGGGCCCCATTTCCGGAGGCATCGTCGCGACCTACATCGTCCGCGAGGCCGCCGACCTTAAGGGCTTCACCGAATTGGGCGTTTTCGCCGCCCTCCTTCTGGTTGTCCAGAGCTTTGTAGGCGTCCCCGTGGCGTCTTACTGCCTCAAGCTGGAGGGCCGCTGTCTGCTGAATACTTTCCGCTCGGGAGGCGGCGCCGTGACCCCGGCCAAAGAGGCCGCCGCAATCGACCCCGAAATCCCCGCGTACCGCCTTTTCCCGGCGACGCCCAAGGGTTTGCAGACGCCCTTCATCCTGATGTTCAAGACCTTCCTCGTCGGGTACATCGCGGTCTGGGTGGGGCAGATCACCGGCGGCGTCGTTCACAAGCTGGTTCTGGCGCTCATCTTCGGCATCGTCTTCTACGAGCTTGGATTTCTGGAGCATGACATCTTCACCAAAGCCGGCTGTGCGGGCTACGCGATGTTCTTCTGTCTGATCCCCGTCTGGGCGGGCCTGACCGGCGCCACGCCCCAGATGGTCCGCGACTTGGCCTATCCCACCGTCCTCTGCTTCGGCGTCACCCTCGTCGCACTGGCCATCACATCCCTGATTCTGGGCAAGGTTCTGGGTTACTCCTGGGCGATCGCCATGGCTATCAGCACCACTTGCCTTTACGGCTTTCCCGCGACCTACATCCTTTCCAATGAGGTCAGCACCGCCATCACCGAGAACGACGAGGAAAAGAAGTACGTCCTGAGCTATATTCTGCCCAAGATGCTGATCGGCGGGTTCACCACGGTGACGATCGGCTCCGTCATCCTGGCCGGCTACCTGGCCAGGATCATCGAGGCCGCCAATTAAAATCAAGGCCGCCAATCAAGCCGGACAACGACAAGGAGATACAAACATGATCGGAAAAATCAAGGAACTGGCCAAAAAATACGAGAAGGAAATCATCGAGACGCGCCGCCGCTTCCACCAGAATCCCGAAACGTCGTGGAAGGAGGTCGAAACCACCAAGTACATCGCGGAGACCCTCAAAAAGCTGGGCTGCGAGAACATCAAGGTCGGGTTCGGAGGCACGCAGTGCGGCGTGACCGCCGAAATTGTCGGAAAGCCGGGCGCTAACGAAAAGTGCGTCGCCCTGCGCGCGGACATCGACGCCCTTCCCCTGAAGGACGAAAAGGACGTGCCCTACAAGTCCCAAAATGAGAACGCCACGCACGCCTGCGGGCACGACGCCCACACCGCCATGCTTCTGGCGGCGGCCAGAATTCTGACGGATATCAAGGCCGATCTGAAAGGGAAGGTCCGCCTTCTCTTTCAGCCCGCCGAGGAGCACGGGGTCAACCCGGGTGCCAAGGCTCTGGTCGATGGGGGGGCCATGGAAGGCGTAGACGCCGTTTTCGGTATTCACGTCATGTCCACGACGCCCTCGGGGGAGTTTTGGTACCGGGTCGGCCCCTTCATGGCGGCGGCGGACGGCTGGGAACTGACCATCTCAGGCAAGGGCGGGCACGGTTCCACTCCGGAGACCGCGATAGACCCGACCATCGCGGCCGGCCAAATCATCGGCGCCTTCCAGTCCATCGTCGCCCGCGAAGTCTCCGCGAAGGACACCGCCGTCGTGAGCATCGGGGGAGTGAAGACCTCGTCCTTCGTCTTCAACATCATCCCCGAGCGCGCGGAGATGAACGGGTCCGTCAGGACGTTCCGCCCCGAGGTGCAGGATCACGTCGAAGAGGCCATGAAGCGTATCGTCGACGGCGTTTGCGCCGGCACGCGCTGCAGGGGGGAGTTCAAATACTCGCGCTTCCTGCCGGCGACGATCAACGAGGAAAAGACCACCCTTCTGGCCAAATCCGTGGCCGAAGAGCTTTTCGGCGCGGCAAAGGTGAAGGAATCGCCGCTCAACATGGGCTCCGAGGACTTCAGCTACTACAGCAGGATCGCCCCTTCGGCGTTCGCCTACCTGGGAACCGCCAGCGCGGAGAAGAAATCCGACATGCCGCACCACTCCCCCAAGTTCGACGTCGACGAGTCGGTACTCTTCATGGGCGCCGCCATGCACGCCGCGTTCGCCTGGAGCTGCCTCGAAGGAAAAAAATAAATTAAATTCCAAAGAAACTTAAAATAAGGGTGTAAAAACGCAGGGTATTCCCGGCATTCGGCGGGAATACCCTCTGTGTTGGGGCCGCGCGGCGCGAAAGGAGGCGAGCTCGGGATTGACATGGTAAACATGAACATGGTGAACATGAACATGCCGAACATGGCCGTTTTCGACGTGGAATCGAACGGGATGATGGGCTCGTCCGTCCTCTCCGCGTCCTCCATCGTCTTCGGCGGCGACGGAACCCTCCTGGACATCTTCAACCGCTTCTACCTCCCGCACGAGCGTTTCGACCCTTACGCCGTCCGCGTTCACGGCCTCACGCCGGGGCGTATTCTGGCGCTTCGGGAAAGTTCCGCCGCGTCCTTCGGCGCTCCGCGCCATTTTCTGGAGGACTGGCCGGACCTGATCGAGTTCTGGGAGGGCTGGAACGTGGCGGGGGTCGTCGTGCACAACCTTCCGTTCGACACCTCGTTCCTGCCCGAAATCGCCCAGAGCGCCCTTCGATGGTGGTGTTCCATGAGGGGCCTGACCCTTTACTGCGCGATCCCGAAACCCAGCGGCAACATCGCGGCCGGCGGGAAACGCTACAAGTGGCCCAAACTGAGCGAGGCGGCGGACATCATCTGCAACAGCCCGCGCGCCCTGTCCCCCCCGGCCGAGACGGAACGGGCCGAAGCGGAGGCCGGCGAAGGCGCCGCCCACGTCTCCCTTTTCGACTGCTTCGAGCTGTATCGCATGGTCAGCCGCATCGCGCGTCACCGCGGAGACCTGCTGCGGTTCGCGCCTTCCGTCGTCGTCTTTCGTCCCCCGAAAACACACGCCGCCCCCGCCGCCGGAACCTCTCCTGCGCCCGACCGCGTCACGGCGGACATTCTGGACTACGAACGAAGACTGCGGGCTTTGCTGCGCTGAAAGCCCCGGCGCCAGGATCGAGAGCCAAAGGAGAGGGTTCGGGGGGGGCCGGTGAGTCCGCTTTTGGGCGAACGGGCTCCGCCCCCCTGGGTAATAATTAAGGAGGTCATTCAGGTGAAAAATTTGAACGTTCCCGGCGCCGCCTCGGACCCGGTCATCACGTGTCCCGATTGCGGCGCGGAAATCCGCCTCACGGAATCTCTCGCGGCTCCTATGGTCGCCTCGATCCGGGCTCAGTTCGAGGAGCGGCTCGAAGCGGAGCGCAAGAATCTCGAAAAAAAGGAAATGGAACGCGCGAAAGCCCTGTTCGTCCGCGAGATGGAAGAACGCGACAGGGCCATCGGCGATATGGTGAACCGCCTGAAAACGCAGGACGAAAAACTGGAAAAAGCCCAAAAAGAGCAGGCCGAATACGTCAGGCTGAAACGCGAGCTGGAAGACGGCAGGCGCGAAATGGAACTCACGATCGAAAAAAAGGTGTCGGAGCAGGTTGCCGATGTCCGCCTCAAGTCTCTCAAGGAGGCGGAGGAATCCCTGAACCTCAAAATCGCGGAAAAGGACCAAACCATACTATCCATGCAAAAAACCGTAGAAGAGCTGAAGCGCAAGGCCGAACAGGGCTCACAGCAGCTTCAGGGAGAGGTGCAGGAGCTTCAGCTGGAAAGGATACTGCGGGAAAAATTCGCCTGCGACTCCATCGAGCCCGTGGCGAAAGGCGAACACGGCGGAGACATTCTGCAAACGGTGATTCACAACGGCCAGCGGTGCGGAACCATCTTGTGGGAGTCGAAAAGGACGAAAAACTGGAGCGGCGCCTGGCTGTCCAAGCTGCGTGAGGATATGCGCACGGCCAAAGCGGACATCGCGGTTCTGGAGACTCAGGCGATGCCGCGCGAAATGGAAAATTTCGGCTTCCTCGACGGAGTTTTGGTCGTCTCCCCTCAGGACGTGCCGCCGGTGAGCCACATCCTGCGGTATACCCTGATCGAGGTCGCCGGCGCCAAACAGGCGTCGGAGGGCGTAAAGAGCAAGACGGAATTGCTGTACCAGTATCTCACGGGGCCGCGTTTCAGGCAGAGGATCGAGGCCATCGTCGAGGCTTATTCCACCATGAAGGACGATCTGGAAAAAGAGCGCAAAGCCATCCTCAAACAGTGGGCCAAACGCGAGATGCAACTCGACAACGTCATAAAGGCCGCATCCGGCATATACGGAGACCTGCAGGGAATCGCCGGACAATCCCTGCAGGAAATAGAGAGCATAAGCCTGAACCTGCCGGCGCTCGACGAGAGCGTACCGTGACGAGTTACAGGACAAAATTAAAACTACAGGGCGGCCCGCGAAATCGCACGGGTCGCGCCTCGCGGCGGTTACGCCGTCGCGGCGGTTACGCCGTCTATTTTCTTGAGCGGGATCTCCCCGTGCTCGGCCGTTTCGAGAATCGCCCCCTCCTTGGAGTCGAACCACACCGCCACGACGACATCCGCCGCGTCCGAAACCGTGCCGTCCGGCGCTTCGTACTCGAAAGCTATCAGCTTGCCGACATAGTTCACGGCCGAATACGGTTCCATACCGGACAGGCCCTCCAGCGCCTTGGTCATGTTGGTCATCTGTTCCAGCGTGCTGAACTGCGCCATCTGAGCGATGAACTCCCTGTCGCTCATGGGGTCCAGAGGATCCTGATTGGAAAGCTCCGCGATCAGCAGCTTCAAAAACGCGTCCTTGCCCAGTTCATTGGAAACGGCGCGCGACGCCTGATTGAGCTCCTCCGAAGACAACGCCGAATTTGTTACACTCGTGACTGCCATGCAATATCCCTCCTGTACCCGTTATAAAAGAGCCGCTGGCATTATCAAAAGCCGCGTTGGCTCAGGCCTCACCCTAAGCCACCCAGTAGAGAAGGCCCTCGTTCAAATCGACCCTGAAATCCGCCTGTTCGGGCAAGTCGTCCTCCAGGCGGGAAATGCCTCCCGCCCGCCGGCGTCCCCGCCCCGTCTCCTGCTGGCGGCGTCCGCCGTCCTCCTGCTGAACGTCCACCGAGAAATGGGTCAGCTGAACCCCCTGCTGCGCCAGAGACCAGCGGAGCTGCGTGAGCTGATCCTGTACCAGCTGCCGGATCTGCTCGCTGCTCACTTTAATGGAAGCCTCCAACCCCGCGGCGCTGCCGGTCAGTTCCACGCTGACGCGCCCCAGCGCGGGAGGGTCCACAATCAGGGACGCCTTTTGCTCCCCGCTCACGCGGACGAAACGGACGACATTCGTCAGGCCCTCCCGGAGCGCCTCGTCCCGGGTAAGCGGGGTTCCGCTTCCAAGCTCCAGCGCGCCCGCGGCATGGGAGGAGGACTGACCGCGGCGGGCCGTAAGAATGCCCTCGAAGAACTGCTCGAAATTCACCCGGTCCTCGGCTGCCGCGCGCTTCGGCCCCGCCGCCGGCTCTTTGCCGGAGGACGCCTCGGCGGCGCTTTGCGCGAAAGCGTCCCCAAGCCCTTCACCTCGGACTCCCGCTTTCCGGAGTCCCAGCGGGGCCTCCTTCGCGCCGGAACTCGAACCTTCCGGCCTCGGATTTTCCGACCCCGAACCTTCCGGTCTGAACCCTTCCATTCCCTCCGAAACCACGAAGGGCAAAAGCGAGACTCCCCCCTGCGCGGAATTTTCCCGCTCTTCGGGTTCTCCGCCCTCCTCCGTTTCAGTCTTGAGAGAAGCGCCCGAAACACGCCCTTTCAGGTACGAATGAAAACGCGAGACAACCGGTACCTGCGCCGCGGTTTCTCCTTCGTTCGCATCCGCGTTCACGTTCACGAAAACCGGCTCCTCGGAATCCGCTTTCAGGAGAGTCGAGGATGAAGTCGAGGGAGCAATCAAAGAAGAAAGGGAAGAAAAAATCTCTTCCTCCTGCGCAGCGCCTTCCTGCACGGCGTCTTCCGCCGGGGATTTTTCCGCATCCTCCGCGCCGGTCAGGTTCTTTATACGGTTCTTTTTCAGAAAGACCTCCAGCCCCGATTTGAGGCCGTCGGATACGGACACGCCGATGTCCGGGCGGGCGGCACCGCTTCGCGGCGCCGGCAAGTACCGGCTCCGCAGAACCGACAGCATCGCTTCGAGGCGTCCCGCTTCCGAGAGCTCCGTGCCGGGTTCGCCCATTGCCCCTTCCATCTCTTCGGAGAGGGCTTCGAGGTCGATGCCCTCCTTCTCCAGCTCGGTCCTCAGAGGCGACAGAAGTCCCAAAAGATCCGTCCTGCACTCCCGCTCCCCCTGAGGAACGGAAAGCGTCAATTCGAGCGGCTCTTCCGCGAGCGCGGGAGAAGCCCCATCCCCCTTGGCCGGTTCCTCGGCGTCCTGAGTCAGAACCGCCATAAACGACGCGAAAAGACTCTCTTCGGCATTCTGTCCGGCGTCTTCGGGGCTTTTGAAGGGCGCTGCCGAGATTTTTTCATACTTCTTATACGAACCCGCCGCCGCGGGAATGGGAAACGCACCCTGCTGCATCGCTTTCACCTCTCGAAATCAACAGCTTAAAGCAAAAAACATGGGGCTCCGCGCAAAACAAAAGACATGGGGCTCCGCCCCATACCCCGCAGGGGACTTGTCCCCTGACCCCCTTCTTAACGGCCTGTGGCCATCAGTTCCGTCAGGCGCGCGGCCTTTTTGGGGTCCATCTTGCCCAAAATAGAACCGCGGACATCGACGGGAAGTTTTTGAAGAAGCTCCACCGCCAAAGGCTCCGACACCTGCTCCACAATCTGCGCCGCGTTGCGTGCCGACATGTCCTGATACGTCTTGGCGACCTGATCGATCAGCTTCTTTTCAGCCTCGCCCGCCGTATCTTTCCGCCGGCTGTCCGCGTTTTTCTGAGCCGCGGCCTCCTGCATGGCCAAACGCCCCGAAGCGGCCTGAATGTCGCCGGACGCCGTTTCGACGGCGGACTCCCGCGCCTTCAGGTTCTTCTCGCGTTCGTCGAGACGCTTCTGCCACTCCGTCAGCTCGTAGGCGCGCCGCTCGGCCGTCGTCAGGGTGTACTGCTCCGGAATTCCCATCAAACGGGAAAACGCCTGCCCCACGTAGGGAATTTTGGGAATGGTCCCCCACACGAGAGGGCGCGCGTCCCATATTCCGCTGAAGTGCAGACCCGACCCTGCTCCCAAGGCAGTCAGCAGCAGAAAAAAAACAAATCCGCTCTTGCCGTGCTTCTTTTTTTTCGGCCCCGCAGGCTGCGAATCTACGCCGTCTTCCAAATCCCCGGGCCTTCCGCCCCTCTGCCGTTCTTCAGCCATCAGCTTTCCTCTGTCAACTTTCTTCCCGATAACGGTGGTACAGAGCCATCACGTTCCTGACGTACCGCGCGGTCTCGGAAAACGGAGCACCACCGGCGGCGTCCACTCTGGCGGGGCCGGCGTTATAGGCCGCCAAAGCCATCTCCACATCTCCTTCATATTTATCGGTCAACTGGGCGAGATATTTTACCCCGCCCCCGATATTTTCCTCCGGGTCGAAGGCGTCCTCCACACCCAACATCGCCGCCGTACGGGGCATGAGCTGCATCAGGCCCTTCGCCCCCTTGGACGAAACGGCGTCGGGTTTCCACCCCGACTCGATCTGAATGACGGCGCGAACCAGTTCCTCGTCGATATTGTGCTTTTCGGCGTAACGCGAGACCAGCTTCCGCAGGTCGTCCGCGGAACTCCGCGCGTCCGCGCGGCCTTTCGGAGCGGCGCCTTTATTCTTTTGGCTGCCGTCCAGAACGTCGGCAAAACGGGACTTCCCCGCCGCGGCCTGCGCGAGCTCGGCCGCCGTACCGCACTTCCGGGCGATCTCCTCGATGCGGTCCAAAACCTTCCTCATGTTGGTCATGCCGGGTCTCATGAATTTGTCCTCCTCTGCGGCGCGTGAGAGGCGATGCGGGCATGGCGCGTCACCGCGATGTCATCCAGCTCGGACTGCTCCGCGTCGATGATCATCTTGAAGGCGTTCGTTTTCAGACGGTCCACGTAGCCCTCCATCAGCCGTACCTCACGGTGACGCTCCGCCAGGCGCTCTTCCGTCTCCGCGATTCTGCGCATCACGTCGCCGTGCTGCTCCCTGCTTCTGTCGAGGTGCTTTTCGATGGCGTCGATCGTCTGCCGCTGGAGCCATATTTCCTGCCGGGACACCGTTTGTCCTTTGCCTTTGCCTTTCCCTTCGCCCAGGCCGGTCCGGCAAAAGTCGTCCATGGCCCGCGCTCGTTCTTTCCCCAGAGAATCGAGCCGGCGCAGAACCGTCTCTTCCTCGCTCCGCTCCTCCGCCAAAACGATCTGCTCCGTCCGGCGGTCGTTTTCCCGCAGTTTCAACAGCCGGCTGAAACGCTCGATACGCTGCTGCATGCCTTACCTCCCGCACTGTAAAAGGGGTGCAGGGGTCCAAGACCCCTGCCAGGGTTCGGGGCGGAGCCCCGATTTTATCTTCTGTCTGTTTTCTCTTCCGGCGCGAGGGCAACGATCTGCCGCACCGTCTCCTCGAACGGAGAGGACTCCCCCACCTTCTGCGCCAGGAACGCGCGCACGGAGTCCAAGTGCCGCAGCGCCCAATCCACGCGCGGACTGCTTCCCGCCTTGTACGCGCCGATGTTGATGAGGTCCTCGGACTCCGCGTAGGTGGCCAGAAGGTCCCGTGCCCGTCCGGCCGCCGCCAGGTGTTCGGGCGAGACGATGGCCGGCATGACGCGGCTGACGCTTTCCAGAACGCTGACGGAGGGGTAGAAGTTGCGGGACGCGATGCGCCGGGACAGGACGATATGCCCGTCCAGAACGCCCCGCACCGTGTCCGCCACGGGCTCGTTCATGTCGTCCCCCTCCACCAGCACCGTGTAGACGCCGGTGATGCTGCCGTACTCCCCCGCCCCGGCCCTCTCCAGAATCTGGGGCAGAACCTCGAAAACCGAGGGCGTGTAGCCGCGAGTGGCGGGGGGTTCGCCTATCGCCAGGCCGATCTCCCGCTGCGCGCGGGCCACGCGCGTCACGGAGTCCATCATCAGAAGGACGTTCTTCCCCTTGTCCCGAAAGAACTCCGCCACGGCCGTCGCCGTCAGGGCCGCTTTCAGGCGGATCAGGGGCGGCTGGTCCGAGGTCGCTATAATGAGGACGGAGCGTTTGAGGCCCTCTTCCCCCAAGTCCCGCTCGATGAACTCCCGAACCTCCCGTCCGCGCTCCCCCACCAGGGAGATCACGTTGACGTCGGCGGTCGTGTAGCGGGCCATCATGCCCAAAAGGGTGCTCTTCCCCACTCCCGAGCCCGAGAATATCCCTATGCGCTGTCCCGTTCCGAGGGTCAGAAAGCCGTCGATCACCTTCACCCCCACGGAGAGGGGTTTTTCGACCATCTGCCGCCGCAGGGGATGGGGCGGGTCCGCGTGCAGAGGGTAGAAATCCGTCGCCGCCAGGGGCCCTTTGTCGTCCAAAGGCTCCCCCAGCCCGTCCAGAATGCGCCCCAGCAACCCTTCGCTCACGGCGACGCCCAGAGGGCGGTCCATCGAGAGCACGTCGCTGCCCGGCCCGACCTCCCGCAAATCGCCGAGCGGCATCAGAAGCACGCGATCCTCGCGAAAGCCGACGACCTCCGCGTCCAGACCGTGCGAACCGTCCCGGAAACATATTCTGCAAAGATCCCCCACGCGCACGTCCGGGCCCTGCGACTCCGCCACCAGCCCCACGACCTGCACCACGCGCCCGTTGATTCTGACCAGCTGGAGTTTGTCGAGATCCGATTCCAGCACCGAAAAAAGGTTCGCGTTCTCACTTATATTATTATCCATTTACGTTATCCGTTCACGCCGTTCATTTGCGATTCGCCCGCGGCTTCCGTCTTTTTCCTCGAGGAAACCCTCTTCTTCGGGGCGGGCTTCGGTCCGCCGTCCGCCTGCTGTGCCTGTTCGGGCTGCTGCGCGTTTTCAGGCAGGGATGCCGGGGTCTCCGGTCCGCTCCCTCTTCTGACGCGGCGCGCCGTTTCCCTGGGTTTGGGGGGCTTGCCCAGCTTTTGGAAGAGTTTTTCGAGCTCCGCGCCGATCTGGTCGAGCTGGGTGCGCCACCGGGCGTCGTAGACCCCCAGGTTCGTCTCCACGATACAGCTGCCCTTGTCCACGCTCGTGTCCGGCTTCAGCTCCAAATGTTTAACTCCCCTCAGGGCGTCCTCGAACTCTCCGCGGAAGCTCTCCTGCAGGAAGCTCAGGTCCTCGGGGGCAACGTAAATCAGAATGCGGTTCTTGTCGCTCAGACGGGCAAGGATGCCGGAAAGGACGTCGAGGACGCCCTCGGGCTCCAGGATCATCTCGCGCTGCAGCATCTTCTCCAGCATCTCCTGCCAGAGACGGAGCATACGCGGCTCGTTCAGGGCGGCAAGCTCGGCGAAATGCGCCTCCAGTTTCGCGGAAACGCCCTCCCGCGTTTCCGCGAGGCCCGAGAATTTTTCCCTGTACTGCTCCGAGATCTCGGCGCGGGCCTTCTCCAGGCCTTCTCTGTAGCCGCTGTCCAGGCCCTCGGCGCGGCCCTGCTCTCTTCCCTCGGTGCGGGCCCGCTCTTTTTCGGCCTCGATACCCTCTGCCGTTTCCCGCTCCCTCCGGGCGAAATCCTCTTTGACCCGGTCCAGCTCCGCGTCCGCGGAGGCTATCTTTTCCAGCAGCTGGGCTCTGGCGGTCTCCGCGTCGGAAAGGTTTTTCTGCAGCGACTCCATCTGGTTCCGCAGATCCTTCAGGGGGTCCGGGGGGGCTTCTTCCTGTCCGTCCCCCCGCCGCGGCGGGAGCTGAACCTGGGTTTTTCCGAGGCCCGAAGGAGAAGCCCGGCCGGGGCCGGAAACGTCCCTGTCCGGCGGGCCTCCATTTGAAATCTGCTCTTCCTCCCGATCGGAAGGAAGAGCAGTCTCGGAAGGAAGAACCGTCTCGGCTTCGGCTCCTATTTTTACGGCGTCGGGCAGAAGGCGGACGGCGCGAAGCACGCCCTGCCGTATGCTAGACAACTAACTCGTCCTCCCCGCCGGACGCCACAACGATTTCTCCCGCCTCTTCCAGGGCGCGGACCACGTTGACGACCTTCTGCTGGGACTCCTCCACGTCCTTGACGCGAACCGGCCCCATGTAGTCCATGTCTTCCTGAAGCATCTCGGCCGCGCGCTTGGACATGTTCTTGAAGAACTTCGAGCGCAGTTCTTCGGTCGCGCCCTTGAGGGCCAGCCCCAGCTCCTTCATGTCCACCTCGCGCAGCACGCGCTGCAGCGAGCGGTCGTCCAGGCGGATGATGTCCTCGAACACGAAGAGGCGCTTCTTGATTTCCTCCGCCAGCTCGGGGTCGTTCTCCTCCAGGTACTCCATAATGTTGCGCTCCGTGGTCCGGTCGGCGCTGTTGATGATGGCGACCACCGCGTCGATGCCTCCGGCCAGGGTGAAGTCCTGGCCCATGACCGTACTCAGCTTGCGCTCCAGCACGCGCTCCACCTCCCGCAGGACCTCGGGCGTGATCCGATCCATTTTGGCGATGCGCTTCGCGACCTCCGCCTGCATCGCGGCCGGAAGCCCGCTGATGATCAAGGCGGCCTGCACGGGTTCGAGATAGGACAAAATGAGGGCGATCGTCTGGGGATGTTCGCCCTGAATGAAGCTCAGAATCTGCTGCGCGTCGGTATGGCGCATAAAATCGAAGGGCTTGACCTGAAGGCTGGCGGTGATGCGGGTGAGCAGATTCTGCGCCCGCTCCGGCCCCAGCGCCCGCTCCAGAACGTCCCGCGCGTACTCCACTCCGCCCTTGGCCATGAATTCGCGGGCCATCAGGATTTCCTGGGCCTCTTTCATGACTTCCAGCTTCACCTCGGGCGTGATTTTTTTCAGATTGGCAATTTCAAGCGTAATGAGCTCGATACTGGTGTCATCGAGATGTTTGTAGACCCCCGCGGCAATGTCGTTTCCCAGCACCACCATGAGAACGGCGATCTTCTCCCTGCTGGAAACAGAACTCGTTTTCGCTTTTGCCATCTGAAAAAACTCCTTTATGCGCTTCGCAAAAAACCGCTAAAGATCCGAAGAGAGCCACTCGTTGACGAGGTTGGCGACCTCTCCGGGGTTGCTTCTGGCGTAGGCTTTCAGCTGCTCCTCCAAAACCGCCATCTCCCCTTGGAACGCGAGCAGGTCGGGGGAAGTCAGCATCTCCTGAATCGTGGGTACGCGCTTGGTCTCCTTCTGCATCGCCTCGAGCGCACGGCGCGCCCTGCGTCTGCGGTACCACCACAGCCCCGTCATGGCAACGCAGGCAAAAATCAGCAGAGCGAGGACGGAAGCGACGACGAGGCGGTACATCCGATCCTGCCGCATCTCTTCTTCCATGGCTCGCTTCCAGTCCTCGTTGAACGGCGTCGCCCTCACGACCACCCGGTCGCCCCGCTCCGCGTTGTAGCCGATGATCGGCTCGACGAGTTCCTGCAGACCCGTCAGGCGCGGGTCGTCCGGCTCGGCGGAGACGAGAACCGATGCCGTCACCCGCCTTATTCCGCCGGGCGTCACGACCTCATTGCTCTCGCGCGTCGTGATCTCATAGTTCGTCGTGGCGTCCGATTTGTTGTACTCGCTTTCCGCGTTCTGCGTGTTGACGGCGTAGCCGGGAAGGTTGGTGGTCGTGCCCGGCGCTCCGCCGGGGGGCGTCTGCTGGCCCGTGTAGCTTTCTTCCATTTTGTTGACGCTGCGGGGAACCCCCTGGCCCGTCTCGGCGTTGGGGTAATATTCCCGGGCGACCACGGACCTCTTGTCCAAATCCAGGTCCACTTTGATGTTCACGACGGATTTTCCGTTGCCGAAAACATTCTCCAGCGCGTAGCGAACCTTATGTTCCAGCTCCCTTTCAAGCTGGCGCTCCAGTTCTCTCTGCACCGAGGTCACGGAATTGGGGCCGTCGGGCCCGTAGATGAAGGGATCGTCCGAGAGCATGTCCGACAAAATCCGGCCCGTCGTGTCGACCACCGTCACGTTCTCGGGCTGCAGGCCGTCCACGCTTTTCGAAACGAGGTGGATGACTCCCTTGACCTGAACCAGCCCCAGACGGGTTCCCGGTTTCAGGCGCAGCAGCACGGAAGCCGTCGAGGGCATCTGCTGCGCGAGGAAAAGGCGCTGTTCGGGGATGACGAGGCTGACTTTGGCGAGTTCGACGCCCTCCACGTGGGAAATCGTGCGCTCCAACTCGCCCTCCAGCGCCCGGACGTAGGTGATTTTCTGCTGAAATTCGCTGACCCCCATCTTCGACTCGTCGAAGATCTCGAAGCCCACACGCCCTCCCTTGGGAATCCCCGCGTCCGCCAGGGCGAGACGGACATCGTAAACATGCTCTTTAGGGAGAAGAATAGCGTTGGCAGCGGCGTCGACCTGGTACAGTATTTTATTCTCCTTGAGGTACGCCACAATAGCGGCCTGGTCGTTGATGTCCAGTCCGGAATACAAGGGCTCGTAAGAAGAACTTCCCATTCCGTAAACCGCCAAAGCGAGCAATCCCAATACCAGAAAAGCGGCTGCGAACAAAGAAGCTTTCTGCCATGACTTCAATCCGGCCCAAAAAAGCAAGAATTTGGCGAAAAGCTGCTTCAAACTCTCCATAATCTCTCAGTGCGCGTAAATTTTAGGCAGAAATTCTCGACAGCTGCTGATACGCGTCCAGAAATTTGTTTCTCAGCTCCATGAACATTCTGAGGGCCACTTCGGCACGGGAAGACGCCAGAACGACCTCGGAAATATCCTCGACATCGCCCGTCGCCAGCTTTTGAACCATTTCGTCCGCTTCGATCTGAAGGTCGTTGACCTTCTTCATCGAAGAAGAAAGGAGTTCTTCGAATGGAACCGTCTCCGATCGCCCCAAAACCTTCTTTTCCGGAACGGCAGCGAGATAGTCGTTAGTCGCATCCCGCTTTTTCACCTCTGAACGTTGCATCATATCCAACATCGACGGTTCCATCGAAATTCCTCCTCCAGCAATTTTACGAGGGTCATCATACGACTACCCGCTGAGATACGCAAGCTGAAAAAATGAAGCGCTCAAGAAGAGCTCTTGTCTATAATAACCCAATTCACCGTTGTTTTAATAATCCGCCCTGCAAATTACGTATAAATCCATATAATTCTTGTAAGTCAATCAGGAATGCTCAGAAGGAACACAGTCAGCGGGAACAAATCAGAAGCCGCACATCAGGCCCGCGGGACCAGGGCGGCCTTTCCGCCCATGTAGGGCCGCAGGGGTTCCGGGACGGCCACGCTGCCGTCCTCTTTCAGGTTGTTCTCCAAAAACGCGATCAGCATGCGCGGCGGCGCCGTGACGGTGTTGTTGAGCGTGTGGGCGAAGTAATTGTTCCCCGTCTCCCTGTTCTTGACGCGGATGCCCAGGCGGCGCGCCTGAGCATCCCCCAGGTTGGAGCAGCTTCCGACCTCGAAATACTTGCGCTGGCGGGGCGACCACGCCTCGACATCGATGCTCTTCACCTTCAGATCCGCCAGGTCGCCGGAACAGCATTCGAGCGTCCGCACGGGAATGTCCAGGGAACGGAAGAAATCCACCGTGTTCCGGTAGAGCTTCACGAACCACTCCGGGCTTTCCTCCGGTTTGCAGACGACGATCATCTCCTGCTTTTCAAACTGATGGATGCGGTAGACGCCCCGCTCTTCGATGCCGTGCGCGCCGACTTCCTTGCGGAAGCAGGGCGAATAGCTGGTCCACGCCTGAGGCAGGTTTTCCTCCTCCAATACCGTGTCGATGAACTTGCCGATCATGGAGTGCTCGCTGGTTCCGATCAGGTACAGGTCCTCCCCATCGATCTTGTACATCATGTTCTCCATTTCCGTAAAGCTCATGACCCCGCTGACCACGTTCCCCCGGATCATGAAGGGCGGAACGCAGTAGGTGAAACCCCGGTCGATCATGAAATCCCGCGCGTAGGAGAGAACGGAGGAATGCAGGCGGGCAATGTCGCCGCAGAGGTAATAAAACCCGCTTCCGCTGGTCTTTCTCGCGGTGTCGAGGTCGACCCCTCGAAACGTTTCCATAATATCTATATGGTAGGGAATCTCGAAAGCGGGGACGGCCGGCTCGCCGAAGCGTTCGACCTCCACGTTCTCCGTGTCGTCCCTGCCGATGGGCACCGAGGGGTCGATGATGTTGGGGATGTGCATCATCTTGCCATGAACGTCGGCGGCAAGCCGCTCCTCCAGAAGCTCGAGGTCGGCCAGTTCCTGAGCCAGGGACGCGACTTCCGCCTTGCCCCGTTCCGCCTCCTCTTTCCGCCCCTGGGCCATCATGAAGCCGATCTCCTTGCTGACGGAGTTGCGGCGCGCCCGCAGGACATCGGCTTTCGTCTTCGTCTCCCGAAGCTGGAGGTCCGTCTTTATGATTTCGTCGACGAGCGGCATTTTGTGTTCCTGAAATTTTTTTCTGAGGTTTTCCCTGACCCGATCCGGCGCCGTCCGCAGCAATTTAATGTCCAGCATTCTCTACGCCCTCCAAAATCAACATAATGTTCGACCGGCCGAAAAGCCCCTGAAAGACCGTGAGGTACATCTTAGCACATCGGAAGCTCTGCGCCGCGTCAGCGCCAAACAAAAAACAAGTTTGTTCAGCCTAACTTTATGATACAATCTCTTCAGCGGTTCATACAAATTTTCAAGGAGGTTGTTTATCGATGAAGGTGTTTTCGGCAAAGGTTTTCGTGGTTTCCGCGCTGTGCGCGGCCGCCGTTTTTTCGGCGGCGGGTTCGGGGTTGGCCGCCACGAATCCGTTCATGGACGTTCCCCTGAACCATTGGGCTTACGACGCCATCGGACAGTTGGCGGCGCAGGGCATTTTGTCCGGGTACCCGGACGGAACCTACAAGGGCAGGCAGCCCTCGACGCGCTACGAGATGGCTTCCGCTCTGGCCCGCGCTCTCGCGGCGGCGGACATGACGAAGGCGAGCAAACAGGACGCCGAGCTGCTGAAGAAGCTCGTCATCGAATTCAAGGACGAACTGGACGCGCTGGGCGTCAAGGTGGATCAGCTGGACAAGCGCATTTCCGTGGCGGAGGACCGTCTGGGCGGCTGGAAAATCAGCGGCGAACTGCGGCTGGACATCGAGGACTGGGACAACGACGACGCCGACGGCTCGGCCACCCTCAGTTTGGCCCGCATCGAGTTTCATCGCTGGTTCGGCGAGGACGGCAATATGTACTTCTACGCCCGCGCCGAGGAAGGGGACGCGGGCGTCGCCTACGACAAATTCTACGTCGACTTTCCGTTTTTCATGGACACGACGGCGACCGTCGGACGCTTCGACCGCGACTTCGAGGGCGACTACCGCTTCCAGATCGGCGGGACGACGGACATCGCGAACGACGCGTGGCTGACGGACCGGACGGTGGACGGGGTTGCCCTCGCCAAGACGTTCGGCTTGGGTTCCTTCAACTTCTATCTGGCGCACCCGGGCGACCTGCCGACCCTGTACCCGGATGAAGAAAGCCTTGCCATGTGGGAGTTCGCCGCCATCGCCCAGCTCCAGTTCTCCGAGCGGTTCGGGTTCGACCTGGGCCTTCAGGCGTTTCTCGGCGACGACACCTCCACGCTGACCCTCGACGACGCGGGCACCCAGGGCAAGATCGACAATCTCTGGACGATCTTCGCCGGGGTCCGGTTCAACTTCACGCCGGACATCGCCTTCAAAGGGCTTTACTACCACCAGGGCAGCAGCCTGGAAGAGGACTCCTCCGGCACGTGGCGGGACGCCGACTCGGACAACACCTCGGCCTGGAAGGTCGCCGCCGACGTCAAGCAGGAGGCGTTCGGCTTCACGAGCCTGTGGCTGGAGTACGACTATCTGGAGGCGGGGTTCTACCTGCCCTACAACAACACGGCCCTGACGCTCACGGACGAAGGCGCGTGGAACGCGAAAGACGGCGGCGTGGGCATCGTCGACGCCGACACGAAGATCTGGCGCGTCGGCGCGACGCAGCAGTGGAACGACAAGTGGAGTTCCTGGCTCTACGTCGCGGGGCACACGCTGGAGAACGCCGGCGTCAGCGCCGCGGGCGCTCCGCGCGACGCCGAAGCGCTCCAGTGGGGTCTGGGCGTGGAGTACCAGTACAACGAGAATGTCGCCTTCGCCCTCGGCTACATCGACGTGGACTGGAACGACCACGCCGAGAACGCCGGTTACGCCGACGACCACCTGATCCGTTTCCGCACCGGCATAACCTTCTAGCCGGCTCATCCCTTCCCAATTTCTCCGCACCAGACGCGAGCCGCCTCCCACAGCGAGGGGCGGCTCGCGTTTCGAGAATTTTTAATGCTTTTGTGATATAGTCAACAGCTGGTTTTATCTGAGAGGGTATGCAAATAAGTAAACCCTTTTGCATACCCCTTTTTGGCCTCAATTCTCTTTTCCCGACTGAGCATTTCCAACGGTTTCTCAAACGCGCCGCCCCTGTGCAAAAGGGTTTACTTTATTGCACAGGGCTTCCCGATCCGGCATTCACAGGCAAACGCCGTCCTGAACCCATTAAAAATTGAAAAATTTTTTCGGGGGAGAGGATTTGTTGTGCAGCTCAAAAATCTGGTAAAGACGGTCAAGGGCGTTATGAGCGGGAAAAGGGGCGTCTGTTTTCGCGAGACGGACTGCGCGGAAGAGCTGATTTACCCGGAGGAAAAATTCTCCATGCCGGAGCTTCTGGATATCGAGGGAAAACCCCACCGCTTTTTCGAGGCTTACGAGACGACGATTCCTCCCTTCTACGTCAGAAGCCTGAAAAACGGCATCTGCTATACGTCCGGCGAGGAAGTCTACACGGGCGGTGGTCAGGTGATTCTGGAGCACTCCACACAGAAAACGACACCTCCCGTTCGCTGGAGGCGCTTCCTCGGCAACGTGACGCGTATCGAAGGCAAAGTTGCCCATCTGGGTCTGACCGGACTGGAAAGGAACTACTATCACTGGATTGTCGACTGCCTGGGACGCTTGCACCTGATTCGCAAGTCGGGTTTTCGGCCCGACTTCTACGTGGTCTCCAACGCCCTGGATTTTCAAAAAGAATGGCTCGACCTGCTCGGTATTCGGGAGCAGCAGAT
>JAISMH010000127.1 GCA_031276855.1 Synergistaceae bacterium | reverse complement strand
TCGGCGCCTGTAAACCAGCCCTTTCCCCAACCGGTCAGCTCTGTCGCGACACAATAATCGCCTTGGCCGCTGTCGGCACTCAAAAGATAGAGACCGGGCGGTTGGACTTTTATTCTTTTAAGATTAAAGAAGACCTGGCTCGAACCATTCCCCTCCTTCACTTTGGTACCCTCGGCGATGGAAGCGAGCCCCATAACGTTGACACTGCCCTTCTCAGCCCAAATGCCGCTGTCGTTGATGACTTTCGCGTTTTCGAACAAAGTAAAGGAACCCTTCGCGTAAAGGGTCACCCGAGCGTTCTCCTCCCCCCCCGGGTTCCCCGTGGCCGACAGTGTCACGCTGCCTCCCACATATAGATCCCCATAGCAGGCAAGGCCGGCGTTGTAGTCAATCCCGGAGGCACAGTAGAATTCCCCATCGCCCTGGAGCAGAAGAGTACCCTTATTATTAGTACCACCGAAGAACAACCCGTGAATACCTTGGCCGATTGCCTTGAGTATAGAATTCTCCGAAACCGCGTTCAGAACAACAAAACCGTTGTTCGAGAGAATCCAAAATGCATAGCGCCACTGGTTGGATGTGTCGTTTATTATGCCGCCGCTAATCGTCACGGTTCCGTCGATCTTGATGTTCGCATTGCCGTCGCCGGCATTCAGCTTGAACGCGGGGCCGCTGTCCGCACTCACCGTCAATTCTCTCAGCGTCAAATCCACGTCGCTGCCGCTTACCTCAATCTTTTTACCTTCGCCGCTTATGACCAGTTCTTCGCTCAGGTTGCTTATGGTCAGCACACTGTCGTCGTCACCAAGGTAATTGCTTGACACATCATCGCCCGCGCTATTCGTAATCGTAAAACCGCCCCAAGCCCGCGGCGCCGCGGCCAGCAACAGCGACAGCACCAACAGCCCCGTCTTCCGCGCGCTCTTCCATGAAAACAACCCAAAATTCAACATTGTCTGCCTCCTTTCGTGTCCAAGAAAAACACCCCCTGCGCAATAGGGTATACCCACTTGCACAGCGTCGGACGTTTGAAAGGAGCCTTGCAATGACTGGATTCTTCGAAAGGGTGATGCGTAAAAAAGAGATATGCAACAGGGTATACCCTTCTGCACGCCTCCCTGTAAATTTTTTTCTAATTCGAATTCTATATTTTTTAATTGTACATCATTCAAGCGGCGTTGCGCAACCCCACTCTGGGGAGAATATCTCGGACGAGCCAACTCTCTTTCAGCGGACATTTTCGCTGACGATTGACAGCGTCAGCGAAAATGTCCGCAAAAAAGGCTTATACAGCGTTGATCGGCTTTCCGGCCAAAAACGCCCTCAGGTTGTCGACTGCGACGTTCATCAGGCGTTGGCGACTCTCCTTTGGAGCCCACGAAATATGCGGCGTTATAATGCAGTTTTTGGCCGAAAGGAGTGGGTTGTCGTTCTTAATGGGCTCGCTCGAGACGACATCGAGACCTGCCGCGTAAACTTTGCCGCTGTTCAGCGCCTCGGCCAGGTCTTGTTCCGCGACAAGCTGACCGCGCGAATTGTTGATGATGATGACGCCGTCTTTCATCTTCGCGATGCTGTTCTTGTTGATAATTTCCCGCGTCGACGGAAATAAGGGACAATGAAGCGCAATCACGTCGGAATCGGCGAAAAGTTCTTCCAGAGGGACGTATCGGGCGATTTTTTCTCCGGCGTCGGTCTTTTGCTCGTCGAAAGCAATGACGTTCATACCCAGGGCGCGGGCTATTCTGCCGGTCGTCTGCCCGATACGGCCGAAACCGATGATTCCCATAGTTTTCTCTGCCAGCTCTATCAACGGATAATCCCAGAAACACCAGTCCGGGTTGTTCTCCCATCTCCCGTCATGCACAGCTTTGCTGTGATGCCCGATGTGGTGGCATATTTCCAGCAGGAGACCTATGGCAAACTGCCCGACCGCCGCCGTGCCGTACGTCGGAATGTTGCATACCGGAATGCCTCTCTCCCTGGCGGCTTCGACATCCACAATGTTGTAACCGGTCGCTAAAACTCCGATGTATTTCAATTTCGGGGCAGATTCAATAGACTTCCTGCCTATTGGGGTTTTGTTCGTGAGGACAATTTCCGCGTCCTTGATGCGCGAGATGACCGTGCGCGAGATGACTTCCGCCCCGTCCGTAAGGGAAGTGCGATCGTAAACGGTGAGTTCTCCCAAGTCTTCAATCCCTTGCCAGCTCAGGTCGCCCGGATTTTCCGTATACCCGTCCAATATGACAATTTTCATATGAGGTTCCTCCTGTCTGTTTTGAGCTTCAACAGCATAATTTCAGTATGCCGAAAAGAATCCGTCTTCCAAAAACTATACACCCTTGCGCTTCGGCACGCGGATATCCGGCGGCTCGGTCAACGGGCTGCCGGATGGTTGTGTTTTGTTTCTTGTTCTTCCAGCCCGCGGACCGCGCTCGCCATCCAGCCGCGGACCTGAGCCAGTTTTTCCGTAGGGAAGAGTTCGAACGCGGCGCCGGCCTCTTCCCTCAGCTCCGCGGCCAGTTTGTCGGGGTAGGGCCGCATGTAGACGACGCGCGCGACGCCCGCGTTCAGAATGGACTTCGTGCAGAACGAGCAGGGCTCGTCCGTGCAGTAGAGCGCCGCCCCGTCCGTGGCGATGCCCATGCGCGCGGCCTGGGCAATGGCGTTGCCCTCGGCGTGCGAGCCCCGGCACATCTCGTGCCGCTCTCCCGACGGAATGTCCAGAATCTCCCGCAGGCAGCCGATCTCCAGACAGTGCGCCGTTCCTCTGGGGGCGCCGTTGTATCCCGTGCTGACAATCTGCCGCTCGCGGACGAGAACCGCGCCCACCTGACGCCGCAGGCACGTGCTTCTCATGGACGCCATCATCGCGATCGTCATGAAGTACGCGTCCCACTCCGGCCTCGCGCGTTTCGTATTCTCCGACTCAGACCCCTCCAACGCGGACATCTCCCCTCTGGCGCGGATCGCCGATAACCCTTATTATAGTGTCTTGCCGCGGAAAAACGAAAAAGGCGGAAAGGGGCGGGAGCGTTGCGCGGGATTCTGAGGAGGCTGCATCACCTTGAACGGAGGCTGGCCGTCGCCTTTATCGCTCTCTGCCTGTGCCTCGAATGGGGGCCCTTGGGCCGGGAGCGGGCGCAGCGGGGCATCGCGTCGGGGCCTCCGTTCGTGAAGGAGGTCGCCCTGACCTTCGACGACGGCCCCCGCGAATGGGGGATGCCCGAGCTGCTTTCGGCCCTGCGGCGCCTCGGCGTGCGGGGAACGTTCTTTCTGGTCGGAAAGTTCGCGGAGCGCTACGGCCCCATCACGCGGAGCATCCGCGACGCCGGGCACGAAATCGAAAATCACAGCTACACCCATCCTAAACTCTACACCCTGTGGGTCGAAAAAATCATGCGCGAGGCGGAGCGCTGCAACGAGGTCATGAACGCCCTGAATATCCCGGAGCCCCGCTTTCTGCGCCCGCCGGGAGGGGGCTTCAACTTGGCCGTATTCCGCGCCGTGCGCCGCATGAACATGATACTGGCGCTCTGGAACGTCAACAGCGCCGACTACACCGGCAAATCGGCGGAGCGGATCGCCGCCGACATTCTGGGGAACGTCCGTCCCGGGGCCGTCGTCCTGATGCACTCGGGCGTTCCCGCGACGGTCGAGGCGCTTCCCGCCGTCGTGACGGCCCTGCGCGGGCGCGGCTACCGCTTCGTGACCCTCCGGGATCTCTGGAACAACGGCCTGATCTGAGCTGTTCCCCAAGGGAGTTCCGGGGCCGCAGGGGGTTCGGGGGGCATGTTCCGCCCCCCGAGCTTGAATGTTTACAATCGGGAGGTTTTAACGAATGTTCAAAGTGAAGGAAGCCCATCCGAGCGACGCCCACAGGGGAATCGCCCGGATGGATCCCGGAGATATGGCGGCATTGGGGCTTTCCGACGGGCAGATCGTCGAGATCGCGGGCAAGAAAACGACCGCGGCGCGCGTCCGCGCCCGCGCGGCGGGAGAGGAGAAAGGGGTTGACCTCGGCGCTCACGCTCTGCAAATCGACGGGCTGATACGCGAAAATGCCGTCGTCCTGCTGGACGAAACGGTGAGCGTGCGGCGCGCCGACCACCATTTCGCCGGGAGCGTGACGCTCCAGCCTCTGTCCGCCGTCGCGCTGACGGACAAGGAACGCGACGCCCCTTACATCCTGTCGCTTCTGGAGGGGCTTCCCCTGACGGCCGGGGACAGGGTTCATCTGAACCTTTTCGGAACGCGCGTCTGCGACTTCCGCGTGACCGAGACGACGCCCGACGGCCCTGTGCTGACCAGCAAGGCCACATACCTGAACCTTCTCAAGAACGCATCCGTCACCCAGCCCCGGAAGGTCTCCTACGAGGACATCGGCGGGCTGGGCTCCCAAATTCGCCACATCCGGGAGATGATCGAGCTGCCCCTGCGCTTCCCGCAGGTGTTCGAGCGTCTGGGCATTCAGCCTCCCAAGGGCGTGCTGCTCTACGGCCCGCCCGGCACGGGCAAGACGGTGATCGCCCGCGCGGTCGCGAACGAGACCGACGCCTGGTTCACGCACATCTCGGGCCCGGAGATCATCGGCAAGTACTACGGCGAAAGCGAGGAGCGGCTCCGCAACATTTTCGAGGAGGCCCAGAGCCGGTCGCCCTCCATCATCTTCATCGACGAAATAGACGCCATCGCGCCGAAACGCGAGGACATGGGCGGAGAAAAGCAGGTCGAGCGCCGCGTCGTGGCGCAGCTGCTCGCCCTGATGGACGGTCTGGAGTCGCGCGGGCAGATCGTGGTGATCGGCGCGACAAACATCCCCAACTCGCTGGACCCGGCCCTGCGCCGTCCGGGACGCTTCGACCGCGAGATTTCGATTCCCATTCCCGACCGCAAGGGGCGTCTGGAGATTCTGCAAATCCACACGCGGGGGATGCCGCTGGCCGCCGCCGGCCCGGACGCGGTGGATTTGAGGCGCGTGGCGGATCTGTCCCACGGTTTCGTCGGGGCGGACCTCGAAGCTCTGGCCAAGGAGGCGGCCATGGCCTGCGTGCGCGATATTCTCCCCTACATCGACCTGCAAACGCAGGAGATTCCCTACGAAAAAGTCTCCGGCCTCGAGGTCGGGATGTCCCACTTCATGGCCGCCCTGATGGAAATCGACCCGTCCGCGATCCGCGAGGTCTTCGTCGAGATTCCCGATGTCGCGTGGGACGACGTCGGCGGCCTGGAGGGCGTCAAAAAAGAGCTTCTCGACGCCGTTCAGTGGCCCCTGAGACATTCCGGACTTTTCGAGCGCTACGGCATACAGCCCCCGCGGGGGATCATGCTGCACGGCCCGTCCGGTACGGGGAAGACGCTTCTGGCGAAGGCCCTCGCCAGAGAGAGCGGGGTCAACTTCATCTCGGTCAAGGGCCCGTCCCTGATGTCGAAATACGTGGGCGAGTCGGAGCGCGCGATCCGCGAGGTCTTCAGGACGGCCCGGCAGGCGGCGCCCTCGATTCTCTACTTCGACGAGATCGAGTCGCTGGTTCCCGTCCGCGGCCGGGACTCCGGCAGCGGGGCGGGCTTCACGGAGCGGGCCGTCGGGCAGTTTCTGGCGGAAATGAGCGGCATCGAGGAATTGAGCGGCGTCGTGGTGCTGGCGACGACGAACCGCCTCGACTTGGTAGACCCCGCGCTTCTGGTCGCCGGGCGGTTCGATCTGGTGCTGGAACTGCCCCTGCCCGACCGGACGGCGCGCGAGGCGATCTTCGGTATCGCACTGCGCAAAAAACCCCTCTCGGACGACGTGGACATGAAGGAACTGGCGCGCCTGACCGAGGGACGCAGCGGCGCGGACATCGTCTCCGTCTGCCGCAAGGCCGCGATGCTGGCCCTGCGGGAGCGCGCGGAGTCCGAAGAGCTTTTATTGGAACGCCGCCACTTCAATTTGCAGGGGACGCAGTCCCCTGCACCCCGTTAGCAGGGGTCGCGGACCCCTGCACCCCGTTATGGGGTTCGAGGGCGGCGAGGCTGCTCGTCTTTCCGCCCGTTCCCGACCAACGGGA